>JAGHUU010000203.1 GCA_018064695.1 Candidatus Blautia equi
CCGGTGGAAAGCAGCGCATCCAGCCGGTTGATCTCCTCCACCGCTTCTTCCACTGCCTTTTCTCCATTCTTTCCGTATGCGGTCAGGGTCATGATGGTGTCCATGGCAAAGATCTGTCTTTCGCAAACCGTATCTGCTTTTGCGCCGGATTTCCAGCTGAAATCTACGGAGGAAACGTCCTTTAATACAAAGGTCTGCCAAAGACACCCGCCTACAAGCACTCCAACCATCCCCAAAACAATCCAAAGTCCCCAGTTTCTTTTCATATATATATCCATCGCTTTCGTCATTACTCATTTCGTAAGATTATACCCTCATCTTTACGCTCCTGCAAGAATAAAAGACCCCAGGGGGCTCCGCCCCCTCTCCCCCTGTTTTTAAGGGGGCTCTGCCCCCTAACCCCCGGACTTTGGCCCCACCCACCCGCCCTTCCACTTCTGTATAACGTAGCCTGGGGGCTCCGCCCCCTGACCCCCGGGCTGTGGCCCCACCCACCCTTCCACTTCTGTATAATACAACCAGTTGCCACCACCACTTCGTCCCAAAGTAATAGCAATCCCTCTCTCCAGAAAAGAGCTCACTCGCCCTTCCACTTCTGTATAACTAACCAGTCTCCTCTCACTAGTTCATTGCCAGAAGTCAGGGCTGAGCAATATAGGTATGGTTTGTCTGCTTCATAGCGGGTGCGGCAGGGGGATTTGTTTGTCAATGGCGTACATCGCCAGATGTACGACAGTGGCAAACAAATCCCCCTGTTGAATCCGTTATGCGGCAGACAAACCATACCTATATTGTTCAGCCCGTCCGTCTTATATCAAAAAAGAAGGATACAAAGAACTCTCGTCCTCCATATCCTTCTTATCGTCATAAATATCTATAGCTTATCCAAGCGTCCGAATAATCTTCACCGGACACTTCTCTGCGCACTTACCGCAGCCGGTACACTTATCATAATCGATATGTGCAATATTATCATCCACAGTAATAGCCTCATTCTCGCACTGCTTAGTGCAAAGCTTACATCCAATACAACCTGCGGAGCAAACCTTCTTAACAGCCGGGCCCTTATCCGTGTTGGCGCAGCGAACCGCGATCTTCTTATCCTCTCTGATCAGCTCAATCAGCCCCTTAGGACAAGCCTTCACACACTGTCCGCATCCGATACATTTCGCGCGGTCAACAACCGCAACACCGTTCACTACATGAATAGCATCCTGAGTACAAGCAGTTACACAGGAACCATATCCGTAGCATCCGGAGTCACACTGCCATACAGAAATGCCTGAAAGAGCAGCTGCACGGCAATCCTTAATACCTACATAATTACACTTCTGAGAAGTATGCTCGCAGTCACCTGCACATTTAACAAAAGCGACCTTCTTAACTGCAGTCAGAGACTTCATACCCATGATCTCACTGATCTTATCAACCATAGACTGTCCGCCTACAGGACACGCATTTACATGCGCCTCACCCTTAGCGATAGCAGCAGCTACAGCATCACAGCCTGCAAAACCACAGGCACCACAGTTATTACCGGGAAGACACTCACGAACAGCAACTTCCTTAGGGTCTACCTCAACAGCAAACTTCTTACCTACAAACACCAGGGCGATTCCAATAAGAAGGCCGATGATGCCGACAACGATCGTTGCAATCACAATACCAGACATGCTTTCTCCTCCTTATAATGCCAGACCGCTGAATCCCATGAATGCGATGGACATCAGTGCTGCGCTGAGCATGACGATTGGAGCACCACGGAATGGAGCTGGGATAGCTTCCTCATCAATACGACTACGAACACCGGCCAGCAGACAGATAGCCAGTGTATAACCTACAGCAGTACCAAAGCCTGCGAATACACTCTGAATAAAATTGTACTCATCCTGTACATTGGTAAGAGCCACACCGAGAACCGCACAGTTGGTGGTGATCAGTGGAAGGAAAATACCAAGAGCCTGATAGATAGCAGGAGAAGTCTTCTTAAGGAACATCTCAACCATCTGTACCAGAGCTGCAATAACCAGAATGAAGACGATAGTCTTCAGATATTCCAGATGCAGAGGAACCATAACAAAAGTATAAAGCAGGTTTGCAACTGCAGAAGCGATGGTAATAACGAAGATTACCGCACCACCTAAGCTGGCAGAAGCCTTCAGCTGTTTGGATACACCAAGGAAGGAACAGATTCCAAGGAACTGGCTCAGAACAACGTTGTTAATGAGCGCCATGGAAACAATGATCATAATTAACTCTTTCATTATTTGTTCTCCTCCTTTCCTTCTTCATGGCAGGCTTTGTTACAGGTTGCACAGCAGCCGTCACAGCCTTCTACCATATCGTTCGCTCTGGTCTTGATGCTCAGAGCGTTCATAACAGCTACGATAAACGCAAGTACCATAAATGCACCAGGAGCTTTGATGAAGATTCCGATTGGGTCGATGGACTTCGGAATGATCTGTGCGCCGAATGCGGTACCGGCACCCAGGAACTCACGGATGAGACCTGCGATGGTAAGAGCGATGGTAAATCCAAGACCCATTCCAATACCGTCAAATGCGGAAAGGATCGGGGTGCTCTTGGAAGCATATGCCTCTGCACGTCCAAGAATAATACAGTTAACAACGATCAGAGGAATATAAATACCCAGTGCACTGTAAAGTGCAGGGATATATGCCTGTGTAACCAACTCAACGATCGTTACCAGAGAAGCTACGATAACGATGTATGCAGGAAGACGAACTTCGCCCGGAATCAGTTTACGCAGAGCAGAAATGATCATGTTTGATACAATCAGTACCACCATAGTGGAAACACCCATACCGAAACCGTTGGTTGCGGAGGTAGTAACCGCCAGAGTAGGACACATACCAAGCATCAATACCAGAACGGGGTTCTCTTTAATGACACCGTTATAGATTCGTTCCATATACTTATTCATAACGTTCCCCCTCCTTATTTCATGTATGCGTTAAAGAAATCAAGTGCTGCATTGACTGCGTTTACAACTGCACCGGAAGTTACGGAAGCACCGGATACACTGTTGATCTCCTCAGCAGATGCTGCGCCGCCGGCTTTGTTCAGAGTGAACTGAGCCACATTGCGTCCGTTGAACTGATCCTTAAACTCAGGATCGCCGCACTTCATACCCATACCGGCTGTCTCGTGAAGCTCGGTAAACTCGATGCTGTTGATAGCACCGTCAGCTGCAAAACCTACGGAAACGCCTACGGTTCCGTCGAAACCGTCGTTGGAGCTTGCTGCTACTACATAGCCTGCGATCTCGCCTGCTGCGTCTTTCGCAACATAAGCCTCATTGATGAATACTTTTCCGAAATCAGTTCCGTATACTGCACCGTCCAGATCAGCGATAGCTGTCTCAGCTGCCTCTACTACGTCGAAGCTCTCTGCGCCAGGAACTACTGCTTTATAAGAAGCTGCCTTAGCAAGACGCTGCTGCTCTTCGATGGTATCTTTGGTCATGTTGTAGATACCGCTCAGTGCCACACCTGCGATGAGGGTGATCACACAGAGAACAACTGCGGATTTTGGAACTGCAGGAACGTTTTTCTTTTCCTTGCTGTTGCCAACCATAGCGTTTGCACGGTAGCCGTATGGCTTAGGTACAACCACCATATCGATCATTGGGGTAACAAGGTTGGAAATAATAATTGCGTAGCTTACGGAGTCTGCTGCACTTCCCATGGTACGGAAGAGTCCGGAGAGAATACCAACTACGCAGCCGTAAATGATCTGTCCCATGGAAGATACAGGGGAGGTTACAGGATCGGTAGCCATGAAGAAGGCACCCATGATCACACCACCGCCGCAGATGTGAGCCAGAATAAATACAGGGTCAAATCCATGTCCGCCAAAGAGTGCTACGAACAGGGAGAAGGATACGATTACGGAGAGAGGAATCTCATAAGTGATTCCGCCAACTACCAGAAGGTAGATGCCACCGATCAGAAGTCCAAGGATGGAGCATCCAAGAACACCGTTGGTGCATCCGAGGAACATATCCCATACGTTAACTGCTGCACCGTTTGCGATGTCAACCAGTGGGGTTGGTCCGGTAACGCCGTCTAAAGCGTAGTTGGTAACCGCACCACTGAAGGAGATCAGAAGGAAGCAGCGACCTGCAAGTGCAGGGTTCATAAAGTTCTTTCCAAGTCCGCCAAAGAGGCATTTTGCGATAACGATGGCAAATAAGCTTCCTGCGAATGGAATATAAAGCGGAACGCTGGCCGGAAGGCAGAGAGCCAGGAGAAGACCTGTAACGATTGCACTTCCGTCTCTGGTTGTATTAGCCTTTCCGGTGATGTAATCAAATACATACTCGGAGAGAACCGCAGTCACAATGGCCATAGCCACTACTAAAAATGCATGGAATCCAAAATGATAAATGCCGAAGAATGTAGCAGGCATCAGGGAAAGGATCACATCATACATAACACCGCCGGTGCTGAGTTTGCTTCTGACATGCGGGCTGGAAGAAACATTATATAAATTACTCATTTCTCTTTACCCCCTTCTCTTAGCTGCCATGATCTCAGCCTTGGTGAGCTTGAACAGCTGCATCAGAGGTCTGCGTGCAGGACAGATAAATGTACAGGAACCGCAGGCAATGCATTCCAGTCCATAAAGTGTCTTCTCATAGCGCTCGTAATCTTTTTTCTGTGCTGCGTCTGCCATCATAACAGGGGTAAGACCCAGAGGACATGCACGGTTGCAGCGTCCGCAGCGTAAGCATGCGGTCATCTCAAGCTCGGCTTTCTCTACCTCGTCCTCGCAGAGAACAGTGAGGGCGTTGTTTGCTTTCTGGAGCGGAACATCCAGAGTAGCCATAGCGATACCCATCATAGGACCGCCGCTTAAGATCTTCTTAGCCTCCACGCCTTCCCTGATACCGCCGGCTGCCTCAAGAAGCTCTGCACAGTTGGTACCGATCTTAACCATAAGGTTGCATGGATTCTTTACAGCGTCACCGGATACGGTGCAGCCTCTCTCCATAAGAGGAGTGCTGTTGCATACTGCGTTGTAGATGGCATGGATGGTGGTAACGTTGTCAACGATACATCCTGCA
>JAGHUU010000090.1 GCA_018064695.1 Candidatus Blautia equi
TTCATCGTGGGTGCCACCAACTGCGCGGTGCAGGCGGTCTGCAACGCAACCCTCTCCACCTTTGGCGGAGATCTTTACATTGGAATCATGACCATCATCAATTCCGTGAGGGAGATCATAGGCCTCCCCATCCATGGAATCACCAGCGGTTCCCAGCCTGTGCTGAGCTTCAATTACGGTGCTAAGAACTACGGCCGTGTGAAAACGGGAATCCGCGTTAGTTCGCTGATGGCCCTCGGCTATACAGCAGTTTTCTGGGTCACCACGCTGGTCCTGCCGCATGTATATCTGCGGATATTCAGCAACGATCCGGGTGTGATCCAAAACGGAGTCGGCCCGCTTCGAATCTACTTTCTGGGCTTTATATTCATGGCCCTGCAGTTTGCGGGACAATCCACATTTACCTCCCTTGGAAGGGCCAGACAGGCCATCTTCTTCTCCATTTTCAGAAAGATCATCATTGTGGTGCCATTCACCATCCTGCTCTCCAGGATCCCGGCACTTGGCGTGATGGGCGTTTTCTGGGCTGAGCCCCTATCTAACCTGATCGGCGGCTGCGCAAGCTTCTTCTGCATGTACTTTACAGTCTACAGAAAGCTGTGAGAAAGATAGTTAAAATCCGCGGCCTTTATGATATACTGGAAATATATTCTACTGACAAATGATTTGGATTTATAAGAGAGGAAACAGTTATGAAATTTTTTATTACAGCTTACGACGGAACCGATGAACATGCTCTGGACAGACGTATGAGTGTCCGCCCGGATCACCTTGCGGGAATGAACGCACTGATGGAGAAAAAACAGGTAGTCTGCGCCGGCGGCATCACCAGCGAGGAGGGAAAGATGATCGGATCCTTCCTCATCATGGACTTTGAGAGCAGAGAAAAACTGGATGAGTACCTGAAAAACGAGCCATATGTGCTCCACAATGTATGGCAGAACATCAAAGTAGAACACTGCAATCCGGTGATCGTGGATAATGCGATCGCTGGGAAATAATATTTGTCAGATTGGAGAATATATATGGCATCAAAAGCATCAAAAACTGTTAAGGCCACCCTGCTCACCGATGCAAAACGCGTCCTGGTTTACACCTACGGCAAAGACGGCAAGATCACCGTAAACAAACGTCTTTTAGGCGAGGAAGACCTCGACATGGTAGAGGAGATCCTGAACGGCAGCATCGAAATCACCAACAGCAGCGACTGTAAAAATACAATTGACCTTTTCGGCATAAAGGTAGACGAAGACGCTTTATCTGCCCTGGGCAGTATTTTTGATTAATTTAGTAAGAGAGGAGCTAAATAACATGGACGAAGAACTGACCTACACCCTGACCGCCGAAGACGGCTCAGACATCACCTGCCAATTCCTTGACCTGATCACATACGAGAAAAAAGACTATATAATCCTCCTCCCCGAGGACGAGGAGGAAGTCTTCATCCTTGAAGTAAAAGACAACGGCAAAGAAGAAGAGTACCTCCCAATAGAAGATGACGACCTACTGGACACCATCTTCGATCTCTTCAAACAACGCAATCCGGAGCATTCCTTTGAGGATTAAATATCTGTAAGGAGCAGGTTATGAAATTATTTGACTTTATTCATTTTGGTGGGAAGGGTTCTGCTTATGAGAAGCATTTGAAAGAATCTTTTCCTTATGATCCGGAGAAGCAGATTCCGGTGGTCCGGTCTTCGATCTGTACCGGGGAGAAAGTGGTTGGGTTTCTGGATAAGGAGACGGGGCACTTTATGGAAGTGATGATCCTTCATAATGAGGAGGAGAAGAAATGCTTCATGAAGATCTACGGCTTGTCTGATATCAGGACAGACTACTGACAATTGGAACCTTAAAATGTATATTTCGGAACCGGAATATTTACCGGATGACAAAAAACAGGTATAGTAGCCCCATATACAATTCCAATATGGGAATGAAGGGAGCATATATGGTTCTGAATATAATACTGCTTGTTGCAGGCATCATCTCACTGATTTTTGGAATCAGAAATAAGCTTAAGCTTTGGATCGTAGTAGGCTGCATTCTGATCCTGTGCGGTTCTGTTTCCGCATACATGGACTACAAGATGCCGAGCGTGGAAGACCCTAACGGAAGGGTTCCTTTCATGATCGACAAATTTTAACAGCAGAAGAGGACCTGGATATGAGATTATTATTTAAAGAGAGATTGTTTTCCTGGTTTGACAGTTACGATATTTATGATGAAGCAGGAAACACCGTATTCAGAGTGGAAGGTAAGCTTTCCTGGGGACACAAGCTTGTGATATATGATGCTTACGGCACAGAACTAGGCACAGTCCAGGAGCGCATCCTGACAATACTTCCTAAATTCGAAATCTACGCCGGCAGCACCTACATGGGCTGCATCAGCAAAGAGTTTTCCTTCTTCACCCCTCACTACAACATAGACTTCAATGGCTGGCACATTGACGGCACCATACTGGAATGGGACTACACCATCCAGGACCGCACCGG
>JAGHUU010000235.1 GCA_018064695.1 Candidatus Blautia equi
TATTTGGAGTTTTGCTTCGCAAAAGAGGCCTGCTCACCCCTGAATCACTTTCTCCGGTCACCTAATCAGCAAGTGATTAGGTGCCGTGTGAACTGTAACAAATCATATTCTTTCTTGTTAGCAGTATACTGCATTAGTTGTAAAAAAGAAAGAAAAGTGCTAAAATACTTTCTAATTATGTGCTGACTATGATCACAAAGAAAGAGAGGACACCCCCATGAGCACCGTATATGTATTTCTCGCCGATGGCTTTGAAGACATCGAAGGACTTGCCGTAGTAGACCTTTTAAGACGTGCAAAGGTAGAGACCAGAACAGTCTCCATCAAAGATACAAAAGAGGTTCAGACCTCCCACGGAATCACCTTATATACCGACCTGCTGTTTTGTGAGACCGACTTCTCCGACGCAGCCATCCTTGTACTGCCGGGCGGCCTTAAGGGAACTCAGAACCTTCAGGCCTATGAGCCGCTGACCACTATGCTTCAGGAATTCTACGGGGCAGAGAAGAAGATCGCAGCCATCTGCGCAGCTCCAAGCATCTTTGGTGCACTTGGTTTTCTGAAGGGCAGAAATGCCACCTCCTACCCAAGCTTTATGGAGAAGCTTGACGGCGCTATCCTCTCCACTGAGAGAGTAGTAAAAGACGGCCACGTTATCACCAGCCGCGGCATGGGAACCGCCATCGACTTCGGTCTTGCCCTCATTGCAGAGCTCTGCGGCCAGGAAAAAGCAGACGAGATCGCAGCCCAGATTGTCTATAATCACTAAACCTCTAAAAGAAAACCCTTCTATTATATGAGAAAAAACACTGGTATTTTTTTGACAATTATGCTATACTCTGAAAATGACTGTGATTTTGCCTGTTTGTAAGGCATTCACGCTGAAAACGTCTGAAAAAAGACCGTGAAATAAAGAAAATCACCTGAAAAACAAGGAGGAACATATAAGATGAGTGTACAGGTAGAAAAATTAGAAAAAAATATGGCAAAACTTACCATCGAGGTTCCAGCAGAGAATCTTGATAAAGCAATGGACAAAGCTTACCAGAAAGCAAAAGGAAGCATCGTGATCCCAGGCTTCCGTAAAGGCAAAGCTCCAAGAAAAATGATCGAGAAAATGTACGGCCAGGGCGTATTCCTTGAGGACGCAGTAAACAACCTGATCCCAGAGGAGTACAACAAAGCACTTGGCGAGGTAGATCTCGTAATCGTATCCCAGCCACAGATCGCACTGGTTCAGGCTGAGCCGGGAAAAGCTCTCATCTTCACCGCAGAGGTAGCTGTGAAACCAGAGGTAACTCTTGGACAGTACAAAGGCATCGAGGTTCCAAAACAGAACGTAGAGGTTACCGATGATGAGGTAGAAGAGGCAGTTAAGAAAGAGCTTGAGAAGAGCGCAAGAACAGACGTTATCGATGTAGAGGCAGCTGACGGCGACACCGTTACCCTTGACTTCGAAGGCTTTGTAGACGGCGTAGCATTCGACGGCGGAAAAGGCACCAACCATCCACTGACCCTCGGCAGCGGCTCCTTCATCCCAGGATTTGAAGATCAGCTTGTTGGCGCTAAAGCAGGAGATCACGTAGAGGTTAACGTAACCTTCCCAGAGGACTACAGCGCAGAGGACCTGAAGGGCAAAGCTGCTGTATTCCAGTGTGATATCAAGAAAGTAGAAAGAAAACAGATTCCTGCACTTGATGACGAGTTCGCAGGCGACAAGGGATTTGATACCGTAGATGAGTACAAGGCAGACGTTAAGAAAAACCTTGTAGCTCAGAAAGAGGAAGCAGCAGAGAACGCTAAAGAGGATGCTGCAGTAGATAAGATCATCGAGCTCGCTGAGATGGAGATCCCAGAGGCTATGGTAGATTCCCAGGCTAGCCAGATGGTTAACAACATGATGCAGAGATTCACCGCTCAGGGCATCAGCGCAGAGCAGTACTACCAGATCACCGGTATGACTGAGGACAAACTCATTGAGAGCGCTAAACCACAGGCTCTGAAACAGATCCAGACCAGACTGGTTCTTGAGAAGATCGTTGAGGTTGAGGGAATCGAAGCAACTGAGGAAGATGTAAACGCTGAGATCGAGTCCATGGCTAAACAGTACGGCATGGAGGCAGACAAGGTTCGCGAGATCCTTGGCGCTCAGCTTGAGCAGATGAAACTGGATCTTGCAGTTCAGAAAGCAGTTACCTTCGTAGCAGCAGAGGCTGTAGAGGTAGAGGCTTAAGAAGCAACGTCCTGTAAAATGGAGGCTAATATATGAGTTTAATACCTTATGTCATTGAACAGACGAGCAGGGGAGAGAGAAGCGCAGATATCTATTCCAGACTTCTTCAGGACCGTATCATTTTCCTTGGAGAAGAAGTAAACGATGTGACAGCAAGCCTTGTTGTGGCACAGCTGCTTTTCCTGGAAGCTCAGGATCCGGGAAAAGATATCCAGCTCTATATCAACAGCCCGGGCGGTTCAGTTACTGCGGGAATGGCAATTTACGATACAATGCAGTATATTAAATGCGATGTATCCACCATCTGCCTTGGCATGGCAGCCAGCATGGGAGCCTTCCTCCTGGCCGGCGGTGCAAAAGGCAAACGTTATGCTCTGCCTCATTCCACCATCATGATCCATCAGCCATCCGGCGGTGCACAGGGTCAGGCCACCGAGATCCAGATCGTGGCAGATCACATTGCCAAGACCAAGAAGCTCTTAAACGAACTCCTTGCAGCCAACACCGGACAGCCATACGAAGTAGTGGAGAGAGACACCGACCGCGACAATTACATGACCGCGGAGGAAGCAAAAGCATACGGTCTCATCGACGATGTAGTTATGCATAAATAATGCGATTGATAAGACTCCTGAGATTCAGGAGTCTTGTCTTGTTATATAAGATATTCCCATTTTGGGGAATTTGAGTGATTTTCAGAAAGGAAGATTAGAATACATGGCAGAAAAGATAAGAGGCGGCGAAAAAAGAGTACACTGTTCTTTCTGTGGAAAACCGGAGGAGCAGGTAAGAAAACTGATCGCCGGCCCGGATGGAGCCTTTATCTGTGATGAGTGCATCGGAATCTGTGCGGAGATCCTTGAGGAGGAGTTCGCCATGTTTGATTCCGCCGGCGGCTTTGACTTCGGGGGAGACATCAACCTCCTGAAACCGGAGGAGATCCATGCTGTTCTGGATGACTATGTCATTGGACAGGATGCTGCCAAGAAAGCACTGGCAGTAGCCGTATACAACCATTACAAACGTGTGACCGCGTCTAAAAACCTGGATGTGGAGCTTCAGAAGAGCAACATCCTGATGCTTGGACCAACCGGTTCCGGTAAGACCCTTCTGGCACAGACTCTGGCACGTATGCTGAACGTACCGTTTGCCATCGCAGATGCCACCACCCTTACCGAGGCAGGTTATGTAGGTGAGGATGTGGAGAACATCCTTCTCAAGGTCATCCAGGCTGCAGATTACGATGTGGAGCGTGCACAGTACGGTATCATCTACATCGATGAGATCGATAAGATCACCAGAAAATCCGAGAACGCATCCATCACCAGAGACGTTTCCGGTGAGGGTGTACAGCAGGCACTCCTTAAGATTCTTGAGGGAACTGTAGCCAGCGTTCCACCGCAGGGCGGCAGAAAACACCCGCATCAGGAGCTTATTCAGATCGATACCACAAACATCCTCTTCATCTGCGGCGGTGCCTTCGAGGGAATCGAGAAGATCATCAGCGCACGCCAGGATACCAAATCCATCGGCTTTGGCGCAGAGATCACCGAGAAGAAAGAGAAAAATGTGGGCGAGCTGTTAAAAGATGTTATGCCTGGGGACTTCATCAAATATGGTCTGATCCCGGAGTTCATCGGACGTGTGCCGGTGGTCGTATCCCTGGATTCCCTGGATGAAGCAGCACTCATCAGCATCCTGAAGGAGCCTAAAAACTCCCTGACCAAACAGTATAAAAAAATCTTTGAACTTGACGGTGTAGAGCTGGAATTCAATGAGGACGCCCTGGAGCAGGTGGCTAAGAAAGCCCTTGAGAGAAAGACCGGAGCCCGCGGACTTCGTGCCATCATGGAAACTGCTCTTATGGATCTCATGTACAGAGTTCCATCCGACAATACCATCCGCAAGTGCACCATCACAAAAGAAGTTATTGAAGGAACCGGTGAACCGGACATCGTTCACGGTGAACCACCGGTAACTCCTGCGGAAAAACGGAACAAACGCAAGAGAAAGAGCGTTTCTGAGACCGCCTGAGAGAGGAAATAATACAGAATGACACAGGAAATCATGACTTTTCCGGCCATCGCCCTTAGGGGCCTCACCATTCTGCCGGGAATGATCACACACTTTGACGTCAGCAGGGACCGTTCCAAGGAGGCCGTCCACGCAGCCATGCGCGGGGACCAGAAGCTGTTTCTGGTCAGCCAGAAGGAGATCGGCACAGAGGATCCCGGCATCCGGGATCTTTACTCCATCGGTACCGTTGCTGCGGTCAAACAGGTAATAAAGCTGCAGAAGGACATGCTCCGCATCCTTGTGGAGGGTGAGGAGAGAGCCGACCTTCTGACCATCGACCAGGAGATCCCTTACCTGAAAGTAAAGGTCATGACCGCACAGGAGGAGAAGAGCAATCTTCCGGACCCTGTCCGCGAGGCCATGATCCGCACCATCCGGGATCTGTTCCACCAGTACTCCATCGAGAACAGCAAGCTCAGCAAAGAACTGGTGACAGATGTCTTAAAGGAAGAAAAGCTGGAGCCGCTCCTAACAAGGATCGCCAGTGACCTGCCTATGCCTTACCAGAAACGCCAGAAATATCTGGAGGCCGGTTCCCTGGAGGAACGCTACGAGGTTCTGGGCGGCATCCTGGAAAACGAGATCGAGGTCATCAAGGTCACCTCTGACCTGCAGAGAAGACTGAAGGAAAAGATAGACAAGCACCAGAAGGAATATATCCTCCGCGAGCAGCTGAAGCTCATCAAGGAGGAGCTGGGCGAGTCTGAAAGCGTTGAAAGCCAGTCCGACGAGTTTCTGAAAAAACTGGAGGAGCTTAACGCTTCCGATGAAGTAAAGAATAAGATCCGAAAAGAGATCCTGCGCTACAAGGGTATCCAGTCCTCTTCCCCTGAGAGCACAGTGCTTCACGGATATCTGGATACGGTCCTTGCCCTCCCATGGGATAAGAGATCCGAGGATTCCGATGACCTGAAACGTGCCTGGGAGATCCTGGAGGAAGGCCATTACGGTCTGAAGGATGTGAAGGAGCGCATCATGGAATTCCTGGCAGTCCGTCAGCTTACAGGAAAGGGCAAGAGCCCTATCCTCTGTCTGGTGGGACCTCCGGGAACAGGAAAAACCTCCATTGCCCGCTCTGTTGCGGAGGCCCTGAATAAAAAATATGTCCGCATCTGCCTTGGCGGTGTCCGCGATGAGGCAGAGATCCGCGGTCACAGAAAAACCTACGTAGGCGCTATGGCCGGCAGAATCACCGTGGCTTTAAAAGAAGTTGGTGTGGGCAACCCGCTGATGCTTCTGGATGAGATCGACAAGACCAGCGGCGACCACAAGGGCGACACCGCATCCGCACTTCTCGAGGTGCTGGATCCGGAGCAGAACAACCGCTTCAACGATCACTATGTGGAGATCCCGCAGGACCTCTCCGAGGTACTGTTCATTGCCACAGCCAACGACAGAAACGGCATTCCGCGTCCGCTTCTTGACCGTATGGAGCTCATTGAGATCTCCGGCTACACCGAGAATGAGAAGCTTCACATCGCAAAGGAGCATCTGCTTCCAAAACAGCTGAAGGAAAACGGCATCCCTGAGGACGTTCTTACTATTGAGGACAGTGCCCTCAGAAGGATCATCAACCATTATACAAGAGAATCCGGCGTTCGAAATCTGGAGAGAACCATCGGCCGCATCTGCAGAAAAACCGCCAGAGACATTCTGGAAAAGGATGCAAAGGATATCTGCGTTACTGCGGAGAACCTTTCTGATTATCTCGGAAAAGAGAGAAGACAGATCCTCATGGCAAACAAGACCGATGAGATCGGTATCGCCAGAGGCCTTGCCTGGACACAGGTGGGCGGCGACACCCTGGAGATCGAGGTCAATATCCTTCCGGGTAAAGGCGACCTGCTTCTCACAGGACAGCTCGGCGATGTCATGAAGGAATCCGCAAGAACCGGTATTTCCTACTTAAGATCCATCGCAGCGGACTACGGCGTGGATAAAGAATTCTTCAGAGAAAACGACATCCATGTACATATTCCGGAGGGAGCCGTGCCTAAGGACGGTCCATCCGCAGGTATCACCATGGCAACCGCAATGCTCTCCGCCATTGCCGGCATTCCGGTTTGTGCGGACCTGGCCATGACAGGAGAGATCTCTCTCCGCGGCCGCGTGCTGGCCATTGGAGGCCTGAAAGAAAAACTGCTGGCAGCCAAATACGCCGGCATCAAACGTGTCCTTGTTCCGGAGGACAACCGCCCGGATATTGAGGAGATGGATGCGGAGATCCTGGACGGACTTCAGGTATCTTTCGTAAGTCACATGACAGAGGTGCTGAAGGCAGCACTCAGAAAATAACAGGAGCGAAGCCCTGTCTCTAAGACAGGGCTTTGATATAGACTATGGTAATTAAGAATGTATCTCTGGATATCGTCTGCGGCATCACCAGCAAGCTTCCGGATACCGGAAGACCGGAGGTGGCTTTTGCGGGAAAATCCAACGTTGGAAAATCTTCCCTCATCAATGCCCTCATGAACCGCAAGGCCCTGGCAAGAACCAGTGCCCAGCCGGGAAAGACCCAGACGATCAACTTCTATAATGTGAATGAGCTTATGTATCTGGTGGACCTGCCTGGCTACGGCTATGCCAAGGTTCCGGAGTCAGAGAAGGCAAAATGGGGAAAGATGATCGAGAGATATCTCCACACATCAAAAACCCTGAAAGCCGTTTTTCTGCTCATCGATATCAGACACGATCCATCTGCCAACGATAAGCAGATGTACGACTGGATCATTCACAACGGTTATGAACCGATCATCATCGCCACAAAAGCTGACAAGCTGAAAAAGAGTCAGCTGCAGAAAAGCGTAAAGGCGATCCGTGACGGTCTCCGCCTCCGCCCGGGCACCCAGCTCATCCCATTCTCCGCCGAGACAAAGCAGGGAAGAGAAGAGATCTGGAACCTGATCGACGAGCTCACCGGACTGGCAGCTCCGGAGGAGACAGCAGAAGGAACTGACCAGCCGGCAGTTACCGAAGAGAGATCCGACGCGGAATAAACTTTAAAAACACTTTCTTATAATCATTACTGGAGGATAAGATGGGAATTATCAAGGCTCTCAAGCTGGGATTTGACTACTTGAAATACGATGATGACGGCAATGTGGAATCCACACAGCGCGCCGTCGATGATGTAAACCTGGACATTGAAGCCGGGGAGTTTATAGCAATTCTGGGTCACAACGGCTCAGGAAAATCTACCCTCGCAAAACATATGAACGCCCTTCTGCTCCCTTCCGAGGGAACCTTATGGGTGGATAACATGGACACTGCCAGTGAGGCAGACACCTGGAAGATCCGGCAGAAAGCCGGCATGGTATTCCAGAATCCGGACAACCAGATCATTGCCACTGTAGTGGAGGAGGATGTGGGATTCGGTCCGGAAAACATGGGCATTCCTACCGCAGATATCTGGACCCGCGTGGACGATGCTCTGCAGAAGGTTGGCATGACCACCTACCGTCACCATTCCCCGAACAAACTGTCCGGCGGACAGAAGCAGCGTGTGGCAATTGCCGGTGTCATGGCTATGAGACCAAGCTGCATCGTTCTGGATGAGCCAACTGCAATGCTGGATCCAAACGGACGAAAAGAAGTCATCAAAGCCGTTCATGAACTGAATAAAACCGAGAATGTTACCGTTATTCTCATCACCCATTACATGGAGGAGGTCATCGATGCAGACCGTGTTTATGTAATGGACAGCGGTAAAGTAGTGATGCAGGGAACACCTAAGGAGATCTTCTCCCGGGTGGAAGAGCTGAAGCATTACCGTCTGGATGTTCCGCAGGTAACCCTTCTGGCTCATGAATTAAAGAAAAATGGTTTGGATATTCCGGATGGAATATTGACAACGGAAGAACTGGTGAGTGTCTTATGTCGATAAAATTAGAGAACGTCATGTATACGTACAGCCCCGGAACGGCGTACGAGATCCATGCACTGAAAAATATCAATCTGGATATTCCGGACGGCCAGTTCATTGGAATCATCGGTCACACCGGAAGTGGAAAATCCACCCTGATCCAGCATTTTAACGCACTTGTAAAGCCTACATCCGGAACCATCACATACAATGGCGATGATGTGTGGGCTGATAAATATGACCGCCGCGCTTTAAGAAGCGAGGTGGGTCTGGTGTTCCAGTATCCGGAGCATCAGCTCTTTGAAAACGATGTGCTCTCCGATGTCTGCTTTGGTCCTATGAACCAGGGCCTCAGCCGCGCCGAGGCAGAAAAGGAAGCCAGAAGAGCCCTTCTTCAGGTAGGATTTAAGGAGGAGAACTTCTCCAAATCCCCCTTTGAGCTCTCCGGCGGACAGAAAAAGAGAGTGGCCATTGCAGGCGTTCTGGCCATGAATCCAAAGATCCTTATCCTGGATGAGCCTACCGCGGGACTGGATCCCAAAGGCAGGGACGACATCCTGGATCAGATCGCAGAGCTCCATAAAATGCGCGGAATCACCATTATCCTGGTGTCCCACAGTATGGAGGATGTGGCTAAATATGTGGACCGTCTGATCGTTATGAACCATGGTGAGGTGGCCTACGACAATACGCCAAAAGAAGTATTTAAGCATTACGAAGAACTGGAGAAGATCGGCCTTGCCGCTCCCCAGATCACCTATATCATGCATGCCCTGAAAGACAACGGTCTTCCGGTGGATGCGGATGCCACCACAGTGGCAGAGGCAGCAGAGAGCATTCTGAAAGCCCTGAAAGAGAAGGGAGGTCAGAAGCATGCTTAAAGATATCACCATCGGGCAGTATTATCCTGCGGATTCCATCATCCATAAGCTGGATCCCCGCGTGAAGTTCGTAGGTACCATGATCTTCATCGTATCTATCTTTATCTTTAATTCCTTCCCGGGATATTTCGTGGCAGGCCTTTTCCTGGCATCCATGATCGCCTTATCCAAGGTTCCGCCTAAATTTATGTTTAAGGGCCTCCGGGCAGTGTTCATGCTCCTTATGATCACCGTGATCTTCAACATGGTGCTGACACCCGGCGACATTGTTTTCAAGCTTGGCTTTATCAAGGTCACCAGAGAAGGACTTATTATGGCCGGTAAGATGGCAGTGCGTCTGGTATTCCTGATCTCAGGCTCCTCCATCATGACACTGACCACCACACCGAACCAGCTCACCGATGCCATGGAGAGACTGCTCCGCCCGCTGAACCGCATTCATGTGCCGGTTCATGAGATCGCCATGATGATGTCCATCGCCCTTCGTTTCATTCCTATCCTCATGGAGGAGACGGATAAGATCATGAAGGCGCAGATCGCCCGCGGCGCGGACTTTGAATCCGGAAACATCATTCAGAGAACAAAAAATATGATCCCGCTTCTGGTTCCGCTTTTTATCTCCGCATTCAGAAGAGCCAACGACCTGGCCCTTGCCATGGAAGCAAGATGCTACCACGGCGGAGAGAACAGAACCCAGATGAAACCATTAAAATACGAGAGAAAAGACTATATGGCATACCTGATCCTGATCGCCTATCTGGCAGCAGCCATCCTTTTCCGTGTATTTAAGCTCTGATGTGAAACTTAAGAATGATTGAAATTTCAGGTTGAGAAGATGAAAAGAATTCTTTTAGTCGTGGCCTACGATGGAACCAATTACTGCGGCTGGCAGGTACAGCCAAATGGGATCACCGTGCAGGAAGTGCTGAATCAGAAGCTTTCCGAGCTTTTAGGAGAGAATATAGAGACCATCGGAGCCAGCCGTACCGATGCCGGCGTCCATGCGCTTGGAAACGTGGCTGTCTTTGATACAGAGACCAGAATCCCGGGTGAGAAGATATCCTATGCGCTGAACCAGCGCCTGCCGGATGACATCCGAATTCAGGAATCGCGTGAGGTTCCACCGGATTTCCATCCCCGCTATCAGGAGAGCGAGAAGACCTACGTGTACCGCATTTTAAACAGAAGATTCCAGATTCCTACAGCAAGGCTGTATTCTTATTTTTATCACTATGATCTGAATACAGAGCTTATGCAGCAGGCAGCGGACTATCTGCTTGGCGAACACGATTTTGCCAGCTTCTGCGGCGCGGGTGCCCAGGTGAAGACTACGGTCCGCACCGTCACAGGCATCACCGTGACCCGGGAGGGGGATGAGATCACCATCACCGTGAAGGGCAGAGGTTTCCTTTATAATATGGTAAGAATCATATCCGGAACCCTCATTGAGATCGGCGGCGGGCTTTATCCGCCGGAGAAGATGAAGGACATTTTGGAGGCTAAAAAGCGCACTGAAGCAGGTCCAACAGCACCTGCACACGGGCTCACACTGGTTGGGATCCGCTTTCTGAATGAGGCCTGAAAGGCCTGAAAAACGGGGGCGAAAATGCTTGAAAAGAGTGGAAAAATCCAGTAAAAAAACCGTAAAAATATGTTGACTTCTAAATACTCGTATAATATAATATCCGAGTGTGACGTAGTGCGAAGGTATCAAAGCCATTAGCCCCGGCAATGATATTTCCTATGTGGTTTCGGACATTTCCACAGTATTTTGCATCTCGTCCAGAATTCATTTACTATCCGCGCCTTACCACCGCGGTTACAAAAATTCGTTCATAAATAACAGGAGGGAAAACCATGCAGACTTATATGGCTAATCCAGATAAAATCGAGAGAAAATGGTATGTTGTTGACGCTGATGGATGCACCCTTGGCCGTCTGGCTGCCGGTGTAGCAAGCGTTTTAAGAGGAAAAAATAAACCAGAGTTTACTCCTCATGTAGATACTGGTGATTACGTAATCGTAATCAACGCTGAGAAGATCAAAGTTACTGGTAAGAAACTGAACCAGAAAGTTTACTACAGCCACTCTGATTATGTAGGCGGAATGAAAGAGGCTACATTAAAAGAGATGTTAGCTAAGAAACCAGAAAAAGTTATCGAGCTCGCAGTTAAGGGCATGCTTCCAAAAGGACCTTTAGGAAGAGAGATGTTCACCAAACTTCATGTTTATGCTGGACCAGAGCACAAACAGGCAGCTCAGAAACCAGAAGTATTAACTTTTTAATGAGGAGGTAGAAAACATTGGCTAGCGCAAAATTCTACGGAACAGGAAGAAGAAAAAAATCAGTAGCAAGAGTTTATCTTACCGCAGGTACCGGCAAGATCACTATCAATAAAAGAGATATCGATGAGTATTTTGGATTAGAGACCCTGAAAGTTATCGTTCGTCAGCCATTAACAGCTACCGAGAACGAGAGCAAATTCGATGCTATCATCACCGTTAAAGGCGGCGGATACACCGGACAGGCTGGAGCAATCCGTCATGGTATCGCAAGAGCCCTCCTTGAGGCAGACGGCGAGTTCAGACCAGTTCTTAAAGCAGCTGGATACCTTACCCGTGATCCACGTATGAAAGAGCGTAAGAAATACGGTCTCAAAGCAGCTCGTAGAGCACCACAGTTCTCCAAACGATAATATGGAGCGAAGCGACAACGAGGGAAAACGAAGTTTTCTCGAGTTTCCTTCAAAAAATGCTTATAAAACCTCAGAAACCTTGTGTTTCTGGGGTTTTTCTTTACCCTTTAAAATTTCCTTATCGACTATCTTTTCGATAACGTGTTGGTGTCTTCCCAGTTATTTTCTTAAATTCTGTCATAAAGTGACCAAGATTTTGAAATCCGCACGC
>JAGHUU010000202.1 GCA_018064695.1 Candidatus Blautia equi
GTGGAGACTTTTGGGTGCGATGTTTTTAATGATGCCGTAATGCAGGAACGTCTGCCAAAGAAAGTCTACAAGGAACTGAAAAAAACAATTGAAGAGGGCAAAGAGCTTTCACTGGAAATTGCTGACGTGGTGGCCCATGAGATGAAAGAATGGGCAATTGAAAAGGGTGCTACCCATTTCAGTCACTGGTTTCAGCCGCTGACCGGTGTGACAGCTGAGAAGCATGATGCTTTTATCAGTGCCCCAATGGAAAACGGAAAAGTGCTGATGACCTTTTCCGGAAAAGAGCTGATCAAGGGAGAGTCTGATGCGTCTTCCTTCCCATCCGGCGGTCTTCGTGCCACCTTTGAGGCGCGCGGATACACTACATGGGATTGTACTTCCCCGGCTTTTGTGCGCCATGACGCCGCCGGCGGTACACTTTGTATTCCAACCGCTTTCTGTTCTTATACAGGAGAGGCTCTGGATCAGAAGACTCCGCTGCTTCGTTCCATGCAGGCTGTTAATACACAGGCGATTCGTCTGATTCGTCTGTTTGGTAATCATACATCTAAGAAAGTTACCCCTTCTGTAGGTGCCGAGCAGGAGTATTTCCTGATCAGCAAGGAGAAGTATCTGCAGAGAGAGGATCTTATTTATACCGGAAGAACGCTCTTCGGCGCTATGCCGCCTAAGGGACAGGAGATGGATGACCACTATTTTGGTACCATCCGCTCCAGAGTTTCCGCTTATATGAAAGAGGTCAACGAGGAGTGCTGGAAGCTTGGCATCACCGCCAAGACTCAGCATAACGAGGTTGCGCCTGCGCAGCATGAGTTGGCTCCTATTTATGCGCCGGTGAATATTGCGGCGGATAATAACCAGATGATGATGCGTATTCTGAAGCGTGTGGCAAGCCGCCATGATATGAGATGTCTGCTTCACGAGAAGCCGTTTGCTGGGCTCAGTGGTTCCGGTAAGCATAATAACTGGTCTCTGACCACCGATGACGGCATTAACCTGCTGGATCCGGGCAAGACACCGCATGAGAATGTGCAGTTCCTGCTGATTCTGACCTGTATTTTAAAGGCAGTGGATACCCATGCGGATCTGCTTCGCGAGTCTGCGGCGGATGTTGGTAATGATCAGCGTCTGGGTGGACACGAGGCTCCGCCTGTTGTTATTTCTGTGTTCCTTGGCAAGCAGCTGGAGGATGTGCTGGATCAGCTGATCCGCACAGGTAAGGCTACCCATAGTATTGAGGGTGAGCTTCTGGAGACAGGTGTTGCTACTCTGCCGGATTTCATGCGCGATGCTACCGACCGTAACCGTACTTCTCCGTTTGCATTTACGGGTAATAAGTTTGAGTTCCGTATGGTGGGATCCAGTGATTCTATTTCCAATTGTAATGTTGTGCTGAATACTATTGCGGCTGAGGCGTTTAAGGAGGCTGCGGACAGATTAGAGCAGGCAGAGGATTTTGCGCTGGCTGTGCATGTTCTTATTAAGGAGTATGCTACCGCGCATCAGAGGATTGTGTTCAGTGGAAATGGATATGCGCCTGAGTGGGAGAAGGAGGCTAAGAGAAGAGGGCTTCCTATGCTGCCATCTATGGTGGACGCTATTCCGGCTCTGACTACGGATAAGGCTGTGAAGCTGTTTGAGTCTTTTGGAGTGTTTAATCGTGCTGAGCTGCAGTCACGTGCGGAGATCCAGTATGAGATCTATTCCAAGGCTGTGAATATTGAGGCGAAGACTATGATCGATATGGCGTCTAAGCAGATTATTCCGGCGGTGATTCGGTATACTACGGTTCTGGCTGAGTCTGTGAATCAGGTGAAGGCTGTAGGGGCTATTGATGCCAGTGTGCAGACGGAGCTGCTTAAGAAGACTTCTTCTCTGCTGAAGAAGACTAGCAGTGCGATGAGTAAACTCTCCAAGATCGTGGAGAAGGTGCCGACTTATGCCGAGGGGCAGGAGAGAGCGCTTTATTGTCATGATAAGGTAGTGAAGGCTATGGAGGAGCTGCGCGCACCGGTGGATGAGCTGGAGATGCTGGTGGATAAGGATATGTGGCCGATGCCTTCTTATGGGGATTTGATTTTCGAGTTATAATTTTTTCGCCGCAAGGCAGCCCAGCTGCCTGCGGCATTTTTTAGTGGCCCCACCCACCCGCCATTGCATTGGGGAAAAGGTGCTCAAAATGTCTGCCGCCCGCCTGGCATGCGCGGATGCGCAGTTGTTTCGTCTTATACAATATGAGATAGGCGGGCTGAAAGAGCGCGAAGGGTGTGCAGAGGGAGCGGCGCCCCGCTCCCTTTGCGTATTCCTCCCTGCTTTCCAAAGCACTAACGGATTTTTCACGGATTTTTATAAAAAAGAAGGAAAACCGCAAAGGGGGCGTCTTGCCGCCCCCTCTGCACACCCCTGGCGCTTTTTCGGCCCGCCTATATAGGTAGAATATGACGAAACAATTGCGCATTCGCGCATGACAGGCGGGCGGCTTACGTATTGAAAGTGTGTTAACCACCACATAAGTGAAAGGATGGGGCATAATAGAGAGGTGAAGTGTATGAATGAATTGCAGTTTTTGTATGACCAGCAGGTAGATGCGGGTCTGATTGAGGCGGTGGAGGAGTTTCGTTGTCGTTATGATGTGGCGGCGGAAGAGCAGCACAGAGTAAATGTGCCTTCTATGCCTTTTTATGGAAAAGATATTCTGGAAATGTCTATAGCGGCGATATTAGAGGGTGAGAATTTACTTCTCACAGGTCCAAAAGCCACCGGTAAGAATGTCCTTGCCGAGAATCTGGCTTATATTTTTGGAAGACCTTCCTATAATGTTTCTTTCCATGTAAACACCAACAGCGGAGACCTGATCGGTACCGATACCTTTGTGGACAATCAGGTAAAGTTCCGCAAAGGAACCATCTACCGCTGTGCCGAATACGGTGGTTTTGGCATACTGGATGAGATCAACATGGCCAAGAACGATGCAGTGTCCGTGCTGCATGCCACTCTGGACTACCGACGTACCATTGACGTTCCGGGTTACGACAAAATTGACCTTCACCCTGCAGCCCGCTTCATCGGTACCATGAACTATGGTTACGCCGGCACCAAAGAGCTGAACGAAGCCTTAGTGTCCCGTTTTATGGTCATTGATATGCCTGCCCAGACAGAGGAATCCTTAAATTTCATCTTCCATGAGAAATTCCCGAATGCAAAATCCTCTGCCACAGACCAGTTCATAGGCGTCTTCCTTGA
>JAGHUU010000326.1 GCA_018064695.1 Candidatus Blautia equi
AAGATGACCGTATCGTTATCAAATCACCTAAATTATAGTTGGTATTAGGAGATAACGGAAAGGAAGAGCCACCTATTATTATGTGCTGTGGTTTTTCAGCACTTATGCCACAGCATCCGATTCTCCTCAAACTCAAATGTCACCTTCCCACCCGTATACAGACTGGACAGATAAGATCGGATCGTGCTTCCAATCAGGACATACTGCTGGGCAGTCATAGTGAGTTTATAGTCGTCGAAGATTTGTTTTAAAAGGTCTTCAAAAGTAACTGGGTTCCGGCAGAAGGTCAGAACCTTTTCTTTTACGGATTCCATGGCGGAGATATTGATATTTGCAAGCACGCTGATATCTTCTGTTACCTCAGCGTGGGATGGAACGAAGCGTGCGGCGGGGATGGTCGGTACGTACTGCAGAGTCTGAATAGCTGCCTCCACATCCCAGAGATAGCCTATGCCATATTTTAACAGGGTCTCTTCGGAAGAAACACAGTCTGCGATGTATGCGGTACCATCTTTAGTGAGAAAACCGGTCATTTCAAAGCAATGTCCCGGGAGCTCCAGGAGCTGAAGGCCTTCCGGCAAGCAGTCGCCGGTTAAAGGCAGCGCATTGCTCTCCTGTGCCATGAGAAATTTGTGCTTCAGATCCTTGAAAGGCAGTCCGCCATAAAGGCCGGCAGGTTCCAGAACAGGCGCATTAGTATAGGCACATTCCAGTCCGCGGGCGTAGATCTGACAGCCGGTCTTGTCCTGAAGGAACCGGTTTCCGCCTATATGGTCCGCATGGGAGTGGGTGTTATAAATAGCGCGAAGCTTCCACCCATTGGCCTCCAGGGTGCGAAACACTTTTTTGCCTGCGTCCTTATCATTTCCGCTGTCGATGAGAATGACTTCCTCATCATTGATGCGAACCAGACCGATCTTGGCCGGGCAGTTGAAATAGTAGTCGTTTTCTGTAAGCTGAATCAGTTCGTACATGGTTGGTTCCTCTTGGTGAATTATAAATGGGTGATATGCTCCGCAGCAGCGAGCATCCGGGCTTCTTTTTCATCATGGGTCACCACGATGGAGGTTTTTCCTTTGGTGTGGGAGAGAAAATACTGCAATGCCAGGTCTCTGGTATCGGTGTCCAGTCCCTTGAAGGGCTCATCCAGAAAGATGAGGTCGGCTTCGGCAAGAACGGCACGTACAATGGCAACGCGGCGTTTCATGCCGCCGCTGTATTCAGAGACAGGCTGATTCAGGTCACCATCAAGACCGATGGCACGAAGGTTTTCTGCGATCTCGGATCGCGGGAAGCCTTTTTTTAATACCATGGCAACGTTTTCCACAGCGGAGAAGTCTTCACAGAGACGGTCCTCCTGAAAAACGGCGCTTTTATGGACCGGCAGGCCTTCGATGGTACCTGCATCCTGCTTTTCAAATCCCATGAGAATGCGAAGCAGGGTCGTCTTTCCACAGCCGGAAGGACCCATGATCACATGACATTTGCCGGATGCAAACTCCAGAGAGAGGTTTTGAAGAACCTGCTTTTCTCCAAAGGCTTTACTGAGGTTCCGGATCTTTATATTCATGCCGCATCCCTCCTTTTTGATTCCCCGAGAAGCTTTTTCAGGACATACAGAAAAACTTTTTCGGAGATCACGCTGATGGCTACGATGATCACAGTCCATGCCAGAAGATCATCGGTGGCCAGGTAGGTTTTGGCCAGGAAAAGCATTTTCCCCATGGAACCGCTGGGGGTTCCGATGATCTCCGCGGCCACGCCGGCTTTCCATGCCATGCCTGCGGTGACGGTGCAGGCGGAAAGCAGATAAGGGCGGAGATGTGGAATGATAATATATTTCAGTTTCCTGAAAGGGCTGACCCGGAAGATCTGCGCCATCTCCTTCATTTCCCGGTTGCCGGACTTGAGTCCCGTAAGGATGTTCTGGTAAATAACCGGAAGAACGATCAGGAAGGAGATAAAAATAGAGAGATTATTCACGGAGAGCCACACCAGGCAGATAACGATAAAGGATGCCACAGGCACTGACTTTATGGTGACCATCCATGGCCAGAAGAGGATCTCAAGGACGGGAATCTTATGAGCCAGAAAAGCCAGAAGAATGCCCAGAATGAGTCCCAGAAGAAAGCCTCCTGCAATATGATAGAAGGTGAACCAGATGGAGGAGAAGAAATTCTCCACCTGCCAGATGGTGCACAGGCGTTTTAAAACGGCGATGGGGGTGACCAGAAGGATCCGGCTGTGAATCTTCATTGCTGCTATCTGCCAAAAAGTGAGGGCAAGAAATATTGCCCCCACTTTTTTTAGCCAGAGCATCTGAAGGGAAGATGGTTTTTCCATAGATGCCTCCGATTTCTGTTAAGAATAAATATAGAAAAGATAATTACATTCCGTAGTAGAAGTCGTCTCCAGGAAGAGCTCCGCCTACAGCCTGTGGATTCTCATCAAAGAGGATCTGAAGGTATCCGGACATGGAAGCTTTCATCTCTTCACCGGTCTTAAGGCTTAAGTGCACGCCAGGGAATGCTTTCATAGCTACAGGAGCTTTTGCTACGATGCCGTATTTCTCAATGAGGGCTGCGTTGTCCTCTACGTTCTCCTCAGCGTATGCCATGGATGCTGCATACTCAGAGAGGAAGGTTTCAACTGCCTCAGGGTTGTTCTCTACGAACTCGCTGCGGGCTACGATAACACCGGTAACAATGTCGCATCCGTTATCAAGCTCTGCCCATGCATCGTTGAGGTCAATAGCTGCGCGGAGGCCTTCTACCTGTGCCATAGCTGCGGTTACGAATGGCTGTGGAAGCATAGCGATGGCTGCCTCATCCTGGTTGATGTAGGAAAGAGCCTCTGTGGTATCAGCACAGAACTGGATAGTAAGATCGTTGTCAGGATCGATGCCGTTGGCATTCAGAAGGTGACGAAGGGTGTACTCAGGGGTAGCACCTGCGCCGGTAGCATATACGGTTTTGCCTGCAAGATCAGCGATGGAGTTTACGGTCTCACCGCGCTCTACGATGTGAAGAACACCGAGGTTGTTGATGGCAAGGATTTTGATGCCGCCCTCGGTCTTATTGTAGATAACAGAAGCAAGGTTAGCAGGAACTGCTGCGATGTCGATCTGTCCGCTTGCAAGTGGAGCTACGAAGGTGGAAGGATCAGTGGAGAGCTCTGCGAACTCATAAGTGTTGGCTGTCTCGCTGTTGGCTGCATCTTCCATAAGTTTTACAAGACCAAAAGCGGTTGGTCCGGAAAGAGCACCTGCTCTTACTGCTGTGGTTTCTTCTGCGTGTGCTTCCATGGTAAGACCCATCATCATGGTGAGGATGAGGGATACACTGAGAAGCATGGTCATGAGTTTTTTCATGATGTTTCTCCTTTCGTGTTCGGTCTGTGCCGAGGTGTAATTAGATCTTGGCTGTATTCGTCTTGGCTGTTACACCGGTGAGCATTCCGAGTTTTCCGGAGAGTGCGCTGGTGATGGAGGTAGGGGCATCCATGACTACACAGATGATGGAAACGCCTTTCTCTGCGTAGGGAAGTCCCATTCTGCCTATGATATAAGATGCGTATTCATGCAGGATCTTGTTTACGGTCTCAGCTTCCTGCCGGTCGTAGATGATGATGCTTACTACTGCAATTCTTTTGTCCATGGTGCCTCCTTATGTGTGGTCGCGTGTGATCTGCTGCTTTTTTTCGAAAAAGAAAAAACCATGCCGAAAGGGCATGGTGGTAGTGCGGATCGTACACGCCATCGCCTTTCTACTTGGGACGAACCCTTGTAAGTCAGAACGAATATGTTGTCAGTCAATTATATTTTACGGGGGATACGGACCTGTGTCAAGGTTATAGTTTGCCGGTACAGCCGGTGAACAGCAACTGTAGCACAGAAACCCCTTGTCATTTTCTTCTGTAAAACGTACAATAACAGTCAGTAAATGCTTTGAAGAGAGGGGATCCCTTATGACCGGACAGGAACTGGCACTTGAAGTGATTCAGCGTTTAAAAAATGAATATCCCGAAAGCGATTGCACCCTGGACTATGATGAGGCGTGGAAGCTGCTGGTGAGCGTCAGACTGGCTGCCCAGTGCACCGATGCCCGGGTGAATGTGGTGGTACAGGATCTGTATAAGAAATTTCCGGATGTGGATGCCCTTGCAAATGCCGAGGTCTCAGAGATCGAAGCCCTGGTTCGCCCATGCGGCCTTGGAAACAGTAAGGCCCGCGATATCAGTGCCTGCATGAGAATGCTCCGCGACGAATACGGCAGCCGTGTACCTGAGGATTTTGATGCACTGTTAAAGCTTCCGGGTGTTGGAAGAAAAAGCGCAAATCTTATCATGGGAGATGTCTTTGGCAAACCGGCCATCGTTACGGACACCCATTGCATCCGTCTCTCAAACCGCATCGGTCTGGTACACGATATCAAAGATCCTAAAAAGGTGGAGATGGCTCTCTGGAAGATCATCCCTCCGGAAGAGGGCAACAACCTCTGCCACCGCCTGGTGGACCACGGCCGTGAGATCTGCACTGCCCGCACCCATCCATACTGTGACAGATGCTGTCTGAATGATATCTGCGAAAAAAATGGTGTGGACTGAGGGTTTAGGATATGAATGAAAATAATACTGACAGAAAAAGAGCCATTTCCACATCTCTGAAAGGCGTTATTTATCTGGTAATTGTGATGATCGGCATCTTTGGCATCACTTCTCTTATGAAAATGGCCGGCCTCACAAACGTTGACCGGGATGCTGCCGAAATTAAAGCCGGGAAAGAGCAGTGGGAAGAAAACAAAATGATAAAAGAAGCCAACGGAAAACTGGAGCTTGTAAAGGATCCATCTGCTGATCCGGCCATCTCCTTTCTGCCCCTTGGCATGTATCTGACTGTAACAGACTATGAGAATGGAATTCTGAAGCTCATCCTGGATAACCAGAGCGGATATCAGATGGAGTACAGAAAAGTCTGGACTCTGGATCGTGAAAAAGACGGAGCGTATGAAGAACTGGGCGTCCTCTTTCAGAAGGAGGAAGGGATCAATGATCCTTCGGATGTAAAACCGGTCCTGATTCTGGATCTTACAAAAGAAGCGCTGGAATGTGATCTGAATTCTCTTGGTCGACTTGAGCCGGGAAATTATATCCTTCATATGGAAGATATCCAGGCAGCGTTTTCCTTAAAAGAGGTGGAAGAATGAAGAAAAATTTTAAATTTACCATCGCCTATGATGGTTCCCGCTACTACGGATGGGAACACCAGCCGAATATTGACCTGACCATTCAGGGTAAAATGGAATCCGTTCTTTCCCAGATGGTTGGCGAGGAGATCGAGGTCATCGGCTGCGGCCGGACTGACGCCGGTGTTCACGCCAAGGGAATGGTCTGCAATGCCCATTTTGATACCGACATGGATACGGATGAGATCCAGACTTATATGAACCGTTATCTCCCGGATGATATCTGCGTCCGCGAGGTCCGTGTGGCTTCCGACCGCTTCCACAGCCGTTATAATGCCGTCGGCAAGACTTATTGCTATACCTGCTACGTTGGCGACTTAAAGCCGATCTTTAACCGCAAATATGTCTATCCTCTGGATCAGATCCCTGATGTGGCTAAAATGAAAAAAGCTGCGGAATATCTGACCGGCGAGCATGATTTTGCCAGCTTCTGCAGCAACCCGAAGATGAAAAAATCCACTGTGCGTATTGTTGACCGCATCGAGATCGAGCAGAGTGGTTCCTATATTAATCTGACCTTCCACGGAACAGGCTTCCTGCAGCATATGGTGCGCATTCTCACAGGAACGCTTCTGGAGGTTGGTTACGGCAAGCGCACACCGGAGAGCATTCCGGATCTCATCGAGGCCAGAAACCGTTCCCTGGCAGGCTTTACTGCCCCGGCGAAGGGTCTCTGCATGATGAAAGTTGACTACAAATAAGGAGCAGAAACATGCTTTATACCATACCTGATTATTATCAGAAATTTCACTGCATTGCCGGCGACTGCGAGGAGACCTGCTGTGCCGGATGGCAGATCGTTGCAGATCCGGCATCCCTTAAAAGATACCGCAGGGAAAAAGGACCGTACCGCAATACATTAAAAGAAAAGATCGACTGGAAAAACAGCTGCTTTAAGCAGGACGAGGACCGTCGATGTGCCTTTTTAAATAAGGACAATCTCTGCGAGATGTACATCAACATCGGAGAAAAAAGTCTTTGCAGAACCTGCACCCGTTATCCGCGCCATATCGAGGAATTTGAGGATTCCAGAGAAATCACTCTTTCTGTTTCCTGCCCGGAGGTGGCCCGCATTCTGATGTCCCATCTGGAACCGGTCACCTTTCAGACCGTGGAAAAGGAGGGCGAGGAGGAATATGAGGATTTCGATCCATTCCTATTTGATAAGCTTCTGGATGCCAGAGAGGTTCTCTACCGTATTCTTCAGAACCGTGCGCTGCCGGTAAAGATCCGTATGGGTCTTTCCTATGGTCTGGTCCGGGATTTTCAGAGAAGGATCAACCATGAAGACCTTTTTTCCACAGATGGCGTTCTGGAAAAATATCAGAAGCCTGCAGCCAGAGCTTTTGTGGAAAAGATGACCAAAGCTGCCGAAGCTGAAAATGCTTATCTCTTCATCAAAGAGATGTTTCACAAACTGTTTCAGCTGGAGCTGCTCCGTGAAGACTGGGGGCTTCTCCTTCTGGAAACCGAAAAACGTCTGTTTCTGGATATGGATGCCGGAACTTACCGGACTTTAACGGAGGAATTTCTTCAGTGGATGGAGGAGCATGACATGCACTGGGAGATTCGCAAGGAACAGCTGCTTGTATACTTTGTCAGCACCTATTTCTGCGGTGCTGTCTATGATGGAGAGGCACTCTCCAAGATGCAGATGGCTCTGCTCTCCGTGGACTTTGTGGAGGAGCTTCTGAAAGCCAAATGGCTTAGAAATGAGAAGTCTCTGGACGATGAAGAACTGGTGGAGCTGGTCTACCGCTACTCCCGCGAGGTGGAGCATTCCGATTATAACCTGAAAAAACTGGAAGAAATGATGCCGGTGGAAAACGGCAGTTTCTGCTGATCATAACAGGAGGTTTTTATGAATATTGCAATTATTTTTGCCGGCGGAAGCGGTGTCCGCATGGGCGCCGGTATCCCAAAACAGTTTCTGGAGATCAATGGCAAACCGATCCTCATCCATACCCTTCAGCTCTTTCAGGAGCATGAGGATATTGATAAGATCTACCTTGCCACCAACGGAGAATATATCAGCTACACAGAGCGTCTGGTAGAGGATTATCACATTGATAAGATGGCAGCTATTGTTCCGGGCGGTTCCAGTGCTCATGAGTCCGTTTACAACGCGCTGGTCAAGGCCGCAGAGGAAAACCCGGAGGACTCCGTAGTGCTGATCCACGACGGCGTGCGCCCATTTGTTTCCTATGAAGTGATCGGAAACAACATCGACAGCGTTCTGGAGCACGGCAGCGCTATCACCTGCACCCAGTGCTATGAGACGGTGATTTTAAGCCGGGATGGTGAAACCGTGGACGACACACCATTAAGAAAAGAAAGCTTCACTGCACAGGCTCCTCAGAGCTTCCGTCTGGGTGAGATCCTTTCCATGCATAATGAGATCAGAGAATCTGAGGAAGGCTATGCAGATCTGGTGGATTCCTGCGGCATTTACAGAAGAATGGGCAAAAAGCCAAACATCGTTCTTGGAAACCGCGGCAATATTAAAGTCACTACCCCTGAGGATGTTTATATGTTCCGGGCACTGATCCAGTATAAGGAAAATGAGCAGGCCTTCGGCTTTGGTATCACAGACCGTGTCAGCTACAAACTGAACCGATACAGAAATAAAGATAAAAAATAGAATTGATTTATATATGGAGGAGCACATTATGGCTCAGGAAACATTGATTTTAACAGAAGATTGTACCCTGCAGCAGGATCTGGAGCGCGCAGCCGCATCCGCCATGATCGACTGGGAGTGTTTTCGCGGAAAGAATATTCTGGTGACCGGCGCAACCGGACTCATTGGAAGTCAGACCGTGCAGGTTCTGGTTATGGCAAACCATATGCATGATCTGGGACTTACCGTTTATGCGCTTGTGCGTAATCAGAAAAAGGCAGAGGCTATGCTTTGCACTTGCCTTGGAAAAGGTCTTGAGATCGTATCCTGCGATCTTCTGAAGCCTGTTCAGCTGGATGTTCCGGTGGATTATATTCTTCACGGTGCGGGCGTAACCACTTCCAGAGACTTTGTGGAGAAGCCGGTGGAGACCATCATGACCACCCTTAAGGGAACGGAAAATATGCTGGAGCTTGCAAAAGAGAAAAAGGTTTCCGGTATGGTATACCTTTCTTCCATGGAAGCTTACGGTGTTGTGGATGCTGAGCATTATATCGTTCGCGAGACAGACTATGGATACATTGACCCACTGCAGGTTCGAAGCAGTTACTCCGAGAGCAAGCGTATGGCAGAGGGTATCTGCGGTGCCTACGCGCATGAATATCAGGTGCCTGTAAAGACAGCCCGCCTGGCGCAGACCTTTGGTGCCGGTGCTCCTGAGACCGAAAACCGCGTGTTCGCCCAGTTTGCCAAAAGCATCCTTCGCGGTGAGGACATCGTTCTTCATACCGATGGAAGCAAAGCTCACTGCTACTGCTACACAGCGGACGCCATCCTGGGACTGCTGACAGTCCTTCTGAAAGGAAACTCCGGAGAAGCTTACAACATCTCCAATGAGTCCACCTTCGGCACCATCCGCGGCATGGCAGAGATGCTGACTGAAAAATACCCGGAGAGCGGTTCCAAGCTGATCTTCGATATCCCTGAGGATGCAAATAAATACGGCTATGCGCCAACCTCCAGAATGCTTGTAAACGCAGAAAAACTCACCGCCCTGGGCTGGAGCCCGGAGATTTCCCTGGAGTCCATGTTTGAACGCCTGATCGCCAGCATGAAACAGATGTGGAAGGAATTCCGATGAAATTTGACTTTGCTGCCCCTATATATTAAAATGATCTTTAAGGCTGAAAACCTGCAGACAGCGCGAAATGAGGGAAAGATCATGAGAATTCGAATGTACAATGTAGGATATGGAGACTGTTTCTGTTTAAGAGATAAAAAGAAAAATCTTCTGGTGGATTTTGGTACCAGCAACGGTCGTATTGAGGGGCGTCCAAGGCGTGATATCTTTGATATGGTCCTCTCCGATCTCATGTCTATCGAGAATAAAAATCTCCTTCTGACACATTTTCATCTGGATCATCTCTCAGGTCTTCTCTATCTCATGAAACACAGAAGAGGTTCCTTTGATTTTGGAACCATCTATCTTCCGGATGTTTTTTCCTCCCCGGAAAAAAGCCGTACCCTGGCGCTGCTTCTCTTATCAGACCTCAGAAAAGACTCTTTTCTTCCAAGCAAACAGGTCAGTCTTTATGCGCTTGTGGAAGCCCTTTCTTCCAGAATCGGAAAGACAAAGATCGCCTTTCTCTCCCGCGGAAGATCCTTTGAAGGGAAATATACCGCCCTCTGGCCGGATCATGATGAGATCGGGGCTATGACAGAGCGGATCCTTGTACCGCTGGAAAAGGAGCACAGCTGGATTTTAAAAAGCGTTCTCGCCTTTGCGGAAAAGCTGCGTCAGATGATCTGCAGCATGGCGGAGGACGGCACAGGAGAAAAACCGTACGCTATATCCGCCCTGGAGCAGGAATTCAGAGATCTTCGCTCTATGCCGGAATTCCGACAGCTCATGGACGCTGTGGATGCGGAAGATGCGGAAAAGTGGGATATCAAAAATTCCATCAGCGTGGTTTTCCAGAACAGTGAAGACAGCGAATGGAACCTGCTGTTTACAGGAGATATCTCCGGAGAATATATGAAAAAGATTGCGGGAAATTACGATGGTACCCTTCCGCTGCACGAGCACTACTGGTGTATCAAAGTGCCCCATCACGGTACCGGTTCCCATTATTATAACTTTGCTGATTACACGCCGGAGAATCTTCTGATCTCCAACGGCATCTATCATACACTGGGCAAAAAGCAGGCGAAGGCCGCCCGCACCACCACAGAATATGCGGGAATGTTCCACACCTGGGATGTGACCATGTGGTGTTCCAACAGCAGCTGCTGTGACGGCTTCCGGGACGGATGCTCCTGCAAAGAGTGCGAGATCATCTCGCCAAGATACTATCTGGATATCAGATAAGATAAGCAAGAGAGGACATGCAGTCCTCTCTTTTTTTATAAAATCAGAACAAATAACGAACAAATGTTTTAAAAGTTGCATTTCGTACCGTTTTATTGTACCATAAATATGAGATACTCCTTACATCAAGAAAATATGTTCGGTTTTGGAGGAGTATAAATCATGGAAAGAGCAGTCAGAACACAAAAATTATCACCGGTCATGGCATTACTCATGGGA
>JAGHUU010000182.1 GCA_018064695.1 Candidatus Blautia equi
TTCAGGAAATCATCTGTAAAATCCAGCGGATCGATATTTCCAAAGTACCATGGCTGAAGTTCAAAGTACTCTCTCAGCTCTTCCGAAGCAAAAAGCCTTCCCCTTCTGGCATGTATTTCATTGATGGCGTAGCGGATTACCTGGGCGGGCATATCCTCCACCTCTTCTTCTGTATAGACCTTCACATCCGCATCGGGAAGGATCAGGTCGTAGGCTTTGGGTTCAGCCTTTACAGTCTTTGAAAGAAATCCGCTTCCTGCAAAAAGGGCAACAAAAAGAAGGGCATAAATAAACGCTGTACATCTCTTTTTCAACGCATTTACCCCCTTCTCAATTTAGTGTCGTATGACAATTATATCGGAGGATTTTTCTTCGTGCAAGCAAAAAACAGCACTTGATTTCTTAATTTTTTCCACAATGAGTTAACAAAACAGAAAAGACTGCAGGCATTATTAAGAGGCCTGCAGTCTTTCTTTTGCTTAAGTATTATCGATTATTGATAGCGGTTACCAGAGCATCGATACTTGCACGGATGATGTCGGCATCCACGCCTGCACCCCAGGAAAGGGTGCCGTCCGGTTTCTGAATACCTACGTATGCGATCGCGCGGGAATGGGAGCTGGACTCAAGCGCATGCTCCTGATAAGTAACTACCTGATATTTCAGCTCGTATGCTTTCTTCAGCGCGTTGCTTACCGCATCCAGACGTCCGTTTCCGGTAGCCTCTGTGGTGATGGTTCTTCCGTGGAAGGTGGAGGTTACCTGAGTAGTGATGCCGTCCTTCTGCTGGAAGTGAACCTCGTTGATGCTGTATGGCTCCACAACGTTCTCAAAGGTTCTCTTGAAGAGGTCAAAGATCTCATCCGGCATAAGCTCTTTATGCAGATGATCAGAAACCGCTTTTGCGGTATATCCCATAGCTTCACGCATCTTAGCAGGCAGGTTCAGACCGTACTTGGTCTCCAGAATGTAGCCTACGCCGCCTTTTCCGGACTGGCTGTTGATACGGATAACATCGGCATCGTAGTTGCGGCCGATATCGGTTGGGTCGATTGGAAGGTATGGAACGTTCCAGTGCTCAGGATCGTTCTCATCGCGGTAGTGCATACCTTTTGCAATGGCATCCTGATGGGAACCGGAGAAGGCTGCAAATACCAGTGCGCCGCTGTATGGGCTGCGCTCGTTGATGGTCATACCGGTGCATTTCTCATATACTTCGCAGATGCCAGGCATATCGGAGAAATCAAGCTCAGGATCCACACCCTGAGAGTACATGTTCATACCAAGGGTAACGATATCCACATTTCCGGTACGCTCTCCGTTTCCAAAGAGGGTTCCCTCAATACGGTCTGCACCGGCCAGAAGTCCCATCTCGGAATCTGCTACGCCGCAGCCGCGGTCATTATGTGGATGAAGGGAAACAATAACGTTCTCACGGTATTTCATGTTCTCGCACATGTACTCGATCTGGCTTGCATATACGTGAGGCATGGAATGCTGTACGGTTACAGGCAGGTTGATGATGGCTTTGTTGTCAGGGGTTGGCTGCCATACATCCAGAACAGCGTTGCAGACCTCCAGTGCATACTCAGGCTCAGTTCCGGTGAAGCTCTCAGGGCTGTACTCAAACTGGAAGTTGCCCTCGGTCTCAGCTGCAAGCTTTTTCAGAAGTGCTGCGCCTTCAACGGCGATCTTCTTGATCTCTTCTTTGGATTTACGGAAAACCTGCTCTCTCTGTGCTACAGAGGTGGAGTTATATACGTGTACGATGGCTTTTGGAGCACCTTTTACTGCCTCAAAGGTTTTGCGGATGATGTGCTCTCTGGCCTGGGTCAGTACCTGAATGGTTACATCCTCTGGGATCAGGTTCTGCTCAATAAGGGCACGAAGGAAGGTGTACTCGGTCTCGGACGCTGCAGGGAAGCCTACCTCGATCTCCTTGAAGCCGATCTTAACCAGGAGCTTGAAGAACTCGATCTTCTGGTCAAGGCTCATTGGGAAACCAGTGCCTGGTTTCCGTCACGAAGGTCTACGCTGCACCAGATCGGTGCCTTCTCCACATATTCTTTCTCTGCCCATTTCATGCATGGCACTGGCGGCATGAAATACTGTCTTCTGTACTTGCTTGCTTTCATCATTGTTGTTTTCCTCCATTTTTTCGGTTTCTTCAGAAATAAAAAAATCTTCCGACTCTACAGTTTTTCTGTAAGAGACGAAAGACATATGTCCTGCGCGGTACCACTCTTGTTCATGGAAAAATTCCATACGCTCACGGGATACGGGATCTGTGATTTATATCCTTATATCCGCTCCATATAACGGTGGATACCGTCTGCGTCTACTCTCCCGGTTTTGGGATTTCGGGCAGCTGCTCCAAGGCGAGTTCAATGCTTCCCTTCCACTGTCTTTCACCAGCCGACAGTTCTCTGTGCTCCGGTAATCATCTACTATTCCTCTTCAACGCTTTGTCTTATTGACGAGACTGCGTCTATCTTATCATTATTGGTTGATATTGTCAAGATGCTTTAGTCCCTTAAATCGGGGCAACAGGATTTGAACCTGCGACCTCACGGCCCCCAGCCGTGCGCGCTACCAAGCTACGCCATACCCCGGTAAGGGATATTATAACAATGTGTTGTGTTTTTGTAAAGATAAAAAGGCACCCCGGAGGGTTCCGGGGTGCCTGGGCTGAGGCTTACGTCTCAGGTTTTTTGATTATTTCTGTCTGCGTTTTTTACCGTATACAGAGCCGCCCATTGCCAGCATTGCAGCTGCCATGAGAAGGAGATACAGTTCTGCACGAGAATTGTCTCCGGTCTTAGGTGCCGGGCTGCTTGGGGTTGGGGTAGGAGTCTCTTCGATCTCGGTTCTGGAGTTTGTAATGGTGATGTTTGCAGGTGCAGTCGGGTTAAGGGCTACAGTGCCTTCACCGGAAACTACGTATCCGAATCCTGTTGCTCCGCTTACTTTGTGTCCCTCTTCATCGGTCTCGAATACCCAGTAAGTGATGGTATCTCCAAGGCCGCCCTCAAATGGAACTTCCAGATGGATGGTTCCGTTGTTGTCCAGAAGCTGAACATTGTTGAAGGTGGTCATGTCATCCACGATGTTGGTCCATACGTCTGCTTCATCCAGATCCTTCTCGGAGAATACACCCACATAGAAGGATTCGTCAGCGTCTGCCGCCTGTCCGTTTACACGGATCTGTTTGGTGACATTGAGCTCTGCTCTGAAGTCGAAGCCGTCTGGCCACTCAAGGAACAGGTTGGTAAGTTCTACGATATCGTCAGTTGCAGCATTTGCAGGAGTGATCTCCACTACGTTGCTTCCCTCATCCTCGAAGAAGCAGGTGTACTCACCGTTGTCATCTTTTACTTCTTCGTCAGGCATGATTGCGATTCCATCAGCGGTTGTCTCATATACGTAGTAGGTTCCGTTCTTGAGGTTTGCAAACTCTACAGTTCCGGCACATGCATTTACGATATGGATTGCTTTTGGAAGTCCGTATGGAACGGTTGCTTCTTCGTCGGTGAAGAGACCTACGTAGAAGGTTGCGTCCTTAGCATACAGGTCGATGAATTCGTCTGGATCGATTTCTTCGTCAAATGCTTTCAGTTTCTTGGTTACGATGATCTTGCCAAGGTTTGCTTTATCATCCTCGATCAGAAGGATGCCGTCCTCAGTAACGCTTCCGCTGCTTACTACGGTTCCGTCTGGGTTGATGGTAAAGGTTGTATCAGTAGCGATGGAGTATCCTTCCGGAGCTACGGTCTCTCTGAGGATGTATTCCTCTTCGGTCTTAAGTCCCTTGATTGGATGTGGCTCGGTTCCGGAGATCCACTCTTCTACTACAGTTCCTTCGCTGTCGATGATCTCGATATGAGCTCCTGGCAGCTCTTCTCCTGCTCCGGTCTCTCTCTTGCTTACCTGGATGGAGGTCTTGTCGTCCTCTACAAGGAGGATTCCGTCCTGGGTTACGCTTCCGCTGGACTCTACAGTTCCATCTGGATTGATGGTGAAGGTTGTATCGGTTGCGATGGTGTATCCCTCTGGAGCTACGGTCTCTCTCAGAGTGTACTCTTCGCCGGTCTTAAGACCTACGATTGGATGTGGCTCGGTTCCGGAGATCCACTCTTCTACTATAGTTCCTTCGCTGTCGATGATCTCGATGTGAGCTCCTGGCAGCTCTTCGCCTGCTCCGGTCTCTACTTTGCTTACCTGGATGGAGGTCTTGTCGTCCTCTACGAGGAGGATTCCATCTTCGGTTACGCTTCCGCTGGACTCTACA
>JAGHUU010000149.1 GCA_018064695.1 Candidatus Blautia equi
TAGCGGATGTACTGGGTGTTGCATGGGAGGTTGTCTGCATTGACAGCAATTCCAAGGTAGATATCCTGATCGAAGGAGCCCTCCGGGAACAGTGGAGTTCCGGTGAGGCGAAGAGCGAAAGGATGGGCTTCGAAGACGGCTTCATATGGAATGCTGCGATCCTTCAGAACTTCCTCCTGATTGTCTTCCACGATCATGTTTGCTTCTACAATATAGTCCTTCACAAGATCATATAATTCCGGATCCACCGAAGCAAAGACCTCCGGCAGTTCCTCCAGATAGCTGTTCAGGGCCATCTCCTCCAGGGCGCCCTGGTTCATCAGCATGATGTGCATCTCGCTGGCGGACAGGTAAGCCATAAGCTTCATCTGGGAAGTGTATGCGTACTGAGGATCCATGGTCTGGGCTGCTTCTCCTACCAGAAGGTTGGTGTCGATAGGAATTTCATATTTCTTTTCATCCAGCTGCAGGTAATCCTTTACAAAGCCTGTGGTCAGCTGCTCTGCCAGTTCATCGCTTGGTGTCACGTTTGCGCAGGTGACGGAGATGAGAGGCGTTTTTGTATGCATTTTTTCATAGACAGTGTAGCCTACGGCGGCGATGACAAGAAGGGTGATGATGATGTGGGTCTTATAATAATCCCAGATGTAATCGAGCTTCTTTTTTCCGTGAAGGTCCTTCAGTTTTTCTTTTTCGGTTGGCTTGGTAAGCTTGTCTGAGAAGGCGTTTGGGTTCTCAGATTTAACGGAGGGCCGGTTCTGATCCTCCGGCTGGTTGGCATATATTTTCATGATTTTCTCCTTTTTTTGCGGAATGGTACTATTTTATACTTTTTCACGGAGAATGACAAGGATTCTCCGGCGAAAATCTTTCGTGATCTTTCTTGTTTTGGTTGACGGGAACGGGGGTTCTTAGTATGATACAGATATGCCTGAAGAATAATTCAGAGAAGGTAATAATTGCAAATATTGATGGGAGAGAATTATGCTTAGTCAGACATTACGTGAAGCACGCAAGTACGAAGAAGCTTTTGGAAAGACAATTAAAAATGAGGAGAGAGCAGCATTTCATCTTGGAGCCCGCATTGGCTGGATGAATGACCCGAACGGCTTCTGCTACCATGATGGCAAATATCATATGTTTTACCAGTATCATCCATATGATTCCCACTGGGGTCCTATGCACTGGGGACATGCAGTGAGTGAGGATCTGCTGCACTGGGATTACCTGCCGGCAGCACTTGCTCCGGATGAGTTTTATGATAAGGATGGATGCTTCTCCGGAAGTGCCATCACCCTGCCGGATGGCCGCCATCTCCTTATGTATACAGGTGTTGTAAAAGAGTTCCAGTCCCATGGCGGATTTGCTGAGGTACAGACTCAGTGTCTTGCTATCGGAGACGGTATTGATTATGAAAAATACGAGGGAAATCCGGTTCTGGACGAGCATGATGTTCCTGAGGGAAGCAGCCGTTTTGACTTCCGTGATCCTAAGATCTTCAAAGGGGACAACGGCATTTATTATGCAGTAGTCGGAAACCGCCCTGCAGACGGAAGCGGACAGATTCTTCTTTTCAGCAGTGAGGATGCTTTCCACTGGAAATTTAAGAAGATTCTTGTTGAGAATAAGAACCGTTACGGAAAAATGTGGGAGTGCCCGGACTTCTTTAAACTGGATGGCAAGTGGGTGCTTCTTACCAGCCCACAGGATATGCTTCCTGAGAATTTTGAGTACCATAACGGAAACGGTACCCTCTGCCTGATCGGCGATATGGATGAGGTTACCTTTGATTTCCAGGAGCAGTTTAATCAGTCTATCGATTACGGTATCGATTTCTACGCTCCGCAGACTGTTGTTACCCCGGATGGCCGCCGCGTAATGATCGGCTGGATGCAGAACTGGGATACCTGCGGACCACAGCTCGTCAATCAGCCATGGTTTGGTCAGATGAGTCTTCCTCGTGAGCTTCATGTTAAGAACGGAAGACTTTACCAGATGCCAATTCGCGAGATCGAGAGCCTGTATGGGGATAAGATCTCCTATCATGATGTAAAACTGAACGGAGAGATGGTTCTGGACGGCATTCACGGAAGAAAGGTTGATATGGAGATCACCCTTCGTCCGGAGGCAGGCGCAGACCTTTATGAGGGCTTCAAGCTCTGCTTTGCACAGAACGACCAGTACCGTACCACCCTCAGCTTCCATCCAAAGGATTCCATCCTGAAGATCGACCGTAAATTCTCCGGCTCCCGCCGTGCATTTATTCATCAGAGAAGAAGTAAAGTAAACGGTGAGGACGGAAATCTGAAGCTCAGAGTGATTCTTGATAACTACAGTGTGGAAGTTTTCGTAAACGACGGCGAGCAGGCAGTAACCGCTACTCTGTTTACCGACGTTGAGGCAGAGGGAATCTCCTTTGTATCCGACGGAAAGATCCGCATGGATGTTGTGAAGTATGAGCTGAAATAATTGATTTTAGTATTTATAAGAGATGCCATGGTGTTATGTGGCATCTCTTTTTATATGCATAGAAAAAAGACGTAGGGACCAATGTCAGTCTCTACGTCTTTTGCATTTTACTGTTAATTATTTGATGATGGTACCGGTTTTCTCGCGGTAGCCGTCGCGGGCGTGGTCGATGTCGGTGATGATGGTGCGGCGTCCGGTTCCTTTTTCCAGGAAAGAGATGCCTGCCTCAAACTTAGGAAGCATGGAGCCGGGAGCAAAATGGTCTTCCTCAATATACTGTTTGGCCTCAGCCACGCTGATGGCACCGAGGAATTCCTCGTTATGCTGCTCGTGATACAGGCTTACTTTCTCCACGCTGGTGAGGATCATCAGGGTGTCGGCGTTCAGTTCTTCTGCAAGAAGGCCTGCAGCAAGGTCTTTTTCAATGATGGCGCTGGCACTGCGAAGATGGGTGCTCTGTTCCATAACCGGGATTCCGCCGCCGCCGGCTGCGATGACGATCTGACCGGCACCCACCAGTGCGCGCACGGAATCGATCTCCACGATCTTCTGCGGCATTGGGGCTGCCAGGATTCGGCGGTAAGCGTTGTCGCTTACTTTTGTTACAAAGTTTCCTTTTTCTTCCTCCGCCTGGGCTTCCTCCTCGGTGAGGATACGGCCGATGATCTTGGTTGGCTCTGCAAAGGCTTCGTCATATGGGTCAATGACTACCTGGGTGAGGATGGTGACTACCGGCTTGTACAGTCCGCGGTTTACCAGCTCCTCCCGGATGGCATTCTGCAGGTCGTATCCAATGTAGCCCTGACTCATGGCAGAGCAGACGGACATAGGTGCAAATGTATAATCAGGGTGTGCTTTTCCAAATTCGTTCATGGCGGTGTGGATCATGCCTACCTGTGGACCGTTGCTGTGGGAGATTACCACGCGGGTGCCTTCCTCCACCAGATCGGCAATGGCTTTGGCTGCTTTTTTAGCGGCGATCTGTTGTTCCGGAAGGGTCGTTCCCAAAGCACGGTGGCCGAGTGCAAGAACGGCTAATTTTTCGCTCATAGGGATACCTCTTTTCTTTTTATATAAGGATTCTTTAAAAAAAGAGCTGCCGGGGGTACGGATGAACCACGGCAGCGTGTTAATTCAATGAAATTATTATAAAAGCATGGGTGGAAAAGGTCAATCTTTTTCTTTTGGAAGGTGGGAATCAACCTTCTACGTAGTAGCCGGAATCCGGAGATTTTACCTGTTTCATGTGCTCATAAAGGGCTGCGCCGGTGCTGTTGGCATAGGCATTGGTCCAGAAAATATCCACCAGACCGAAAGTAAATGCTGAAAGAAGATGCCAGCCAAAGAAGGAAAAGTCCAG
>JAGHUU010000215.1 GCA_018064695.1 Candidatus Blautia equi
GGCTGCAAGTGCGGTATACAGGAAGTTTAATAGTAATAAAAGATATGGTAAAAGAAGAATGACTAAAGAGACATTATATAGATGATATATATAAAAATAGATTACGGCTTCCATATCCGTACTTTTTTATGATACAATCAGAAACAGTGATTAGAAAAAAAGAGGGCATGAGCCATGTATGAGATCAAAAAGCTGGGAAATGATAAACCGGTAGCAGCAAGGGTAGAGGATGCCCTGATGGAATATATTTTAAAGCAGCCGATCGGGATCGGAGAGCGGCTTCCGAACGAATTTGACCTTTCACAGATGTTCGGGGTGGGACGCTCCACGATCAGAGAGGCGGTGAAAAGTCTGGAATCCAAAAAGGTACTGGAGGTACGCAGAGGCTCCGGAACCTATGTGGTCTCCACCACGAAGATGGAGGACGATCCGCTGGGGTTTGGAAAATTCGAGGACCCGTATACGCTGGCAAAGGAGCTGCTGGAGGTCCGTCTGATGCTGGAGCCGGAGATCACGGCGATGGCAGCGGAGCATGCTTCTGACGAGGAAAAGCAGGAGATCCGGCATCTGTGCGATATGGCGGAAGCCAGCTATGAGTCGGCACAGGAGAGAATCCGGTATGATATGGAGTTTCACTCATACATTGCGCACTGCAGCAAAAACCGGGTAGTGGAGACGATACTGCCGATCATTGTTTCGGCGGTCAGTACCTTCGGAAACATCACGCAGACATCACTCAAGCAGGAGACCATCACCACACACCGCATGATTGCACAGGCCATTGAGGCATCGGATCCGGACGGTGCAAGGTATGCGATGATCACGCATCTGAATTACAACAGAAACAAGATCAGAGAACTTGAACAGATCCATCGTTCAAAATAGGCATAATAGACAAAAAGAAGTGCTTTGCCGTGGGCAAAGCACTTCTTCTTTTGTGTAAATAGCAGAAAATGTCCCAAGGGATGTCTGATGTATTGCGAATGATAGCCACCTGTGCTACAATCTGAATCACTAATTCATCAGACAACATACAGGAAGTGACTTTGGAATCCGTTTTTATGGATGAAATCCAATGAATATGGTGAAAAGAAGTGGAATACAGCAGACAAATACACACCTATTACCGCACTCCGGCCGGAATGCAGAGAGAAAACAGGAGAACAAAAATGATGATGATCGATATTCATGCCCATGTATGTGACCGTCTGGCAGCGATCACAAACGGACAGCCGCTTTGTTCGCTGTCCTACGGAAAGGCAAAGCTGGGAAACAAACCGATTCAGTTTTTTCCGCCTTCTTTTGAAAGAAGCAACAGTCCCGCGGAAATGCTGATCGCCCACATGGACCATGCCGGGGTGGATAAGGCCCTTTTGATGGCGAATCCCTATTACGGCTACCATAACGACTATATTTCGGAGAGTGTGAAGAAGTATCCGGACCGCCTTAAGGGCGTTGCCTTTGTGGATATGATCAAGGGGGAGAGCGCGGCAAAGGAGCTGGCAGACCTCTATGACAATACCGATCTGTTCGGATTTAAGGTGGAGACCGATTCCACCTTCCAGTGCGCACCGGGCAGACACATGGGAGAAGAGGACTTCTTTCCGGTTTGGGATGTGATCAATGCCTACAAACAGCCGGTATTTATCCATCTGTTTACCGACCGGGATGTGGAGGATCTCTTAAAACTGGTAAAGCGCTTCCCGGATATCACCTATGTGATCTGCCATATGGGTGCGGATGCCTGCTTTAAGGGCGGCAGGATCTCCGGAAACTATGCGGTGCTTCTGGAGCTGGTAAAGAAGAATCCGAAGGTATATATGGATACCTCCACCGTACCGGTGTACTACGATGAGGAGTATCCCTTCCCGTCCTCCACGGCTGCGATCCGTCAGGCGTATGAGATCGTCGGCGCGGAAAAGCTCATGTGGGCAACCGATTATCCGGGCATGCTCAATCATGCTACCTATCAGCAGCTTGTAAACATGGTGACTCGTCACTGCGGCATTCCCGAGGAGGACCTTAAACTCATTATGGGTGAGAATGCGCAGCGATTATTTTTTTCAAAGTAAAAGGAGACAAAGATGGACTACGCAAAAGAATCACTGAAGATGCACTATGAACTGAAGGGCAAGATCGAGGTCGCGGCCCGTGCCGCGGTGGACTCCAAGGATGCCCTCAGCCTGGCATACACCCCGGGTGTAGCCATCCCCTGTCTGGAGATTCAGAAGGATGTAAACAAGAGCTATGAGCTGACAAGACGCTGGAATACCGTTGCGGTGGTCACCGACGGCACCGCGGTACTGGGACTCGGCGATATCGGCCCGGAGGCCGGCATGCCGGTTATGGAGGGCAAGTGCGTACTCTTTAAGGCATTCGGCGATGTCGATGCCATTCCGCTCTGCGTACGCAGCAAGGACGTGGATGCGATCGTGGAGACGGTAAGACTCCTGGCAGGCAGCTTCGGCGGCGTAAACCTGGAGGATATTTCCGCACCGAGATGCTTTGAGATCGAGAAGAGATTAAAAGAGTGCTGCGACATTCCGATCTTCCACGATGACCAGCACGGAACCGCGGTCATCACCTTAGCAGGCATCATCAATGCGCTGAAGGTGGTCGGCAAGAAGCTGGAGGATGTAAAGATCGTAACCAGCGGCGCTGGCGCGGCCGGCATCGCGATCATTAAGCTCCTGATGTCCATGGGTCTGAAGAACGTCATCATGACCGACCGCACCGGCGCGATCTATGAGGGCAGAGAGGGCCTGAATCCGATCAAGGAGGAGATGGCAAAGATCACGAACTTCGGTCATGAGAAGGGCAAGCTTGCCGATGTCATCAAGGGCGCGGATATCTTCATCGGTGTTTCCGCTCCGGGAACCCTGACCGCAGATATGGTCCGCACCATGGCGAAGGATCCGATCATCTTTGCCTGCGCAAACCCGACTCCGGAGATCTTCCCGGAGGAGGCAAAGGCAGCCGGCGCAAAGGTGGTTTCCACCGGCCGCAGCGACTACCCGAACCAGGTCAACAACGTACTCTGCTTCCCGGGCATCTTCCGCGGCGCGCTGGATGTACGTGCATCCGATATCAACGATGAGATGAAGGTGGCGGCTGCCTATGCGATCGCAGGCCTTGTAAGCGATGAGGAGTTAAACGAGAACTATATCCTGCCGGCAGCCTTTGATCCGCGTGTAAAGGATGCGGTGGCTGCAGCAACCCGCGAGGCTGCAAGAAAGAGCGGCGCGGCTCGTATTTAAGACAGAAAGAAAAGGAGATAAGACTATGGCATATGTAAAGATGAAGGTAGATGAGACGAGAGCATTTTGTGAAGAGGTGTATGTCAGACACGGATTTACCAGAGAAGAGGCACAGAGAATCGTGGATGTCATCCTGATGGCAGACCTCTACGGTTTTGAATCCCACGGCGTACAGCGTATGATCCGCTACCATAACTCCATTATCCGCGGACATGTGGATCCGAAGGCGGAGATGGATATCATATTTGAAACCCCGGTCAGCGCCGTGATCGACGGCAATAAGACCATGGGCCAGATCACCGCTTCCAAGGCGATGAAGATGGCTATTGAAAAGGCAAAGCAGCACGGCTTCGGTATGGTCACCGTAAGAAACTGCAACCATTTCGGCGTAGCGGGCTACTATTCCCGTATGGCAGCGGACAGCGAGATGATCGGCTTCTGCTCCACCAACACCGAGGCCATTGCGATTCCGACCTTCGGCAAAAAAGCGATGCTGGGTACCAGCCCGATCGCAGTGAGCATGCCGGCAGATCCGTACTATTTCTGGTTTGACTGTGCCACCACCGTGGTACCCAGAGGCAAGATTGAAGTTTACAACAAGCGCGGCGATGCGCTCCATGAGGGCTGGGCTGCGGATGAGTATGGCAGAAGCTGTCTGGATGCGGAGCATGTCCTGGACAACATCAATGCCAAGAACTTCGGCGGCATCTTCCCGATCGGCGGAGAGTCCAAGGATACCGGATCCCATAAGGGATACGGCTACGGCCTGATCGCGGAGCTCTTTACCGGAATCATCTCCGGCGGACATACCTCCCCGCACGTGGAAAACGGCGGTATGGGAGATACCTCCTTCGGATTTGCGGCCATTGATTACGGCATCTTCGGTGATAAGAAGGAGATCCGGGATCGTATGTCCACACTGCTTAGAGAGCTCAGAGAATCCCCGGCTGCAGACGGTCAGGAGAAGGTCTATACCCCGGGTGAGCCGGAGATGATCTCCAAGGCAGATAAGGAGAAGAACGGTATTCTCGTCAATGACAAGACGGTGGATGAGATGAGAATGATCGGAGAATACGTGGGTCTGGTACTGGAGGACTATATCAAGGTGACCGAGATCGATCAGTAAATATGTTTGGAGGGCGGGCGAACGGAAGGGATCCTGCCCTTTTGCGCATTTTTACCGAAACCCATCAGATACGTGCATGATTAAAACCAAAAAGAAATGGATAAGGGGTTAAAGAAAATACATTTTATACCGGCGCTGCTCCTTCTTGCGGCGGCGCTGGTTTTACTTTCCATCTTCGGCCGGGAGGGCGAAGAGGGAGAACGCGTAAAGAATGAGACGGATTTACGACCCCGGGTTGTGGTATCCGTCGTGGAAAAGAATAAATCCTGGGTCAATGACTTCCTCTATGATCTGACAAAGGAGGAGGAAGCCTATGAGGTGATCTATCATGAACCGGAAAAATATACCGCATCCTGGCAGGAGGCGGATCTTTTGTCTGTGATCGAAGAAGGGGCCTGCGAATACCTCATCCTTCTGCCGGGTGCCAGGCACGGACTGGAGGAGATCTTAAGCGCGGCCGGGGATCAGGGAATCCGGGTGCTTCTCATAACCAAAGATGCGGAAAGCTTTCCGGGGGCCGCAGCCTATATAGAGGCGGACTATGAAGCCGAAGGCGCGCTTATCGCGCAGGCCCTGATCCGGGCTTATGAGGGGCAGACCTGCAGGATTGCCGTACTCAGAGAATCTCAGGACAGTGTGATCTCCGTTCTTCGGGAAAAGGGATTTGAAAAGGAGATCGCGGGATATGAGAACCTGACGATTGCGGATAAGAGTACGGGCGGCGGAAGCCTTCAGACCGCCATCTCCGTGATGGGCGATGTGATCCGGAACCTCGGGGAGACGGGCTTTGATGCGGTGTTTGCCTGCAGCGGTGAGGACGGCCTCGGCGCCATGAGGGCTTTAGAGTCTGCCGGTATCCGGCCGGGAGAAGAATGCGGTCTGTTTTCCGCAGGCGGTAAACAGGATGTGGAGAAGGCCGTGATCGCCGGGCAGTATACGGCATCCGTGCGCTATGAGGTCTCCATAGGGGAGACGGTGAGAGGGTGCCTTGAGGCGCTGATCGGCGGGGCACCGGCGGGATCTGTCCGTGCCTTTCTGGTGCCTGTTTTATTCTCCGGGGATACGGAGACGGAGGAGGGGACATGATCAGAAAACTGAAAACCTATCTGACCGGGTCCGTCAGAAGAAAGCTTCTGGCTCAGATCATCCTCGTGTCCGTGCTCCCGCTGATCATGATCGGGATCGTTTATACCGTTGGCAGCAGTATCTTTGTCATCAGCGGAATCCAGAATAACCTCCGAACGGAGGAGGGACTGGTGTTTGCGGAGATGGAGGAACGTTTCGGAAAGGCGGAGCGCCTCTGCAGGAGCCTGGAGGAGAATGCCGACGTGCAGGATTACCTGCGCAGAAACTTTGAGACAAAGTCTGAACGTTATTCTCTGGAATTAAAGGCGGGCGGAGATCTTTTTTCAAGGGTCAGGGATGATGAATGGCAGCATGGGATATTAAAATACTTTGATTTTGTTGTTGCATCTGCGGAAGAAGGTGTAGCTAAGCCGGATAAAAAAATCTTTGAGATTGCTTTAGAGAGAGCCAATTGTAAACCTGAAAATGCAGTGATGATTGGCGATAGAGTTGATAATGATATTGTTCCTGCCAAGAAGATGGGGATGAAAACTATTTGGATTAAGCAGGGATTTGGAAAGTATTGGCAGATTCGTGGTGAGTATGAGCAGGCGGATTGTGTAGTGAATAATCTAAATGAGATTATTGAAATTTTGATGTGACGAGGTGGCATAAATGAAACTTGCATATGAGATGACATATTTACACCCTGTAATAGAAACTACATGTATCAAGCTTGTCCCATATATATCTAGGTATCAGGAGCAATACAAAGATATATACAATGCCTGTTATCATGAGATGCGTGAGGCACTTGAGATTAAGCCTTATGATTTTATTCAGGACGACACTTTTTTTGATGCCGGCATGGAGAATATATATCTTTTGATAGAACAAGGCGAAATCATAGGAAGTGTTGCACTCAAAGGGGAAGAGATAGATGATCTGATTGTGAATCCAAAGTGTCAAGGCCAGGGATTTGGAAAGCAATTGTTATTGTGGGCACTTCAAAATATCCAGACAGAAAAAGTGATGTTACATGTGGCTGCATGGAATGAACGAGCTGTTAATTTATATAAGAAATGTGGTTTCGAAATCACAGAGACTATTGTGATAGGGGACTAGTTTCTTAATAATTGATAAATTAGTTGATAAATTAAGTACTTCTGAATATAATATAGGCAGGAATACTTTGATTTATAAAGCACATACTAAAGAAGGAGGTGTTAGATATGGCAACTTCAAGTATTACCAAAAATTTTGTTGTTTCTGGTTCAAAGCAAGTAGAGATGTTTGCCAATGCCATTGAAGAATCATATCAGGAATCTCTTCGTAGA
>JAGHUU010000073.1 GCA_018064695.1 Candidatus Blautia equi
GGTATGGTGATCTGCGTTGCCGATGACCCTGGTATGCATTCTTCTCAGAATGAGCAGGATTCCAGACATCATGCCATTGCAGCCAAAGTACCAATGCTGGAGCCATCTGACTCCACAGAGGCTCTGGAGTTTGCAAAACTGGCATACGAGATCTCCGAGACCTTCGACACTCCTGTCATCATGAAAATGTGCACCAGAGTGGCACATTCCCAGAGTATCGTAGACCCGGGCGAGCGCGTGGTTCCTGAGCAGAAAGCTTACGAGAAAAATATCCAGAAATACGTTATGATGCCGGGCAATGCGATCCGTCGTCATCCATTTGTAGAGGAGAGAACCAGAAAACTCATCGAGTACGCTGAGACCAGCCCGATCAACCGCGTAGAGATGGGCGGCACAGAGCTTGGTATCATCACCTCCTCCACCAGCTACCAGTATGCTAAGGAAGTTTACGGAGACAGCGTAAGCATCCTGAAGCTTGGTATGGTAAATCCGCTTCCGGAGAAGCTGATCAAAGATTTTGCAGCAAAAGTGGACAAGCTCATCGTTATTGAGGAGCTGGATCCGATCATCGAGAATCACTGCCGTGCTATGGGACTTACCTTATCCGGCAAGGACCTGCTTCCAATCTGCGGAGAGTTCTCCCAGAATATGCTGGCAGATAAGATCAGCGGAAAAGCAGCAGAGTTCACCTCCCTTGGAGAGCAGCTCCCTGTAAGACCTCCTGTTATGTGTGCAGGATGTCCTCACAGAGGTCTTTTCTATACCTTATCCAAAAACAAATGCACTGTACTCGGCGATATCGGATGCTACACCCTCGGCGCAGTAGCACCTCTGGCAGCTATGGATATGACCCTCTGCATGGGCGCTTCCATCAGTGCTATCCACGGCTTTAACAAAGCAAATGAGGAGAAGAGCTCCGGCAAGACTGTGGCAGTTATCGGTGACTCCACCTTCATGCACTCCGGTATGACCGGCCTTGCAAACGTAGCCTACAACCAGAGCAATTCCACCGTCATTATCCTTGATAACTCCATCACAGGTATGACCGGACATCAGCAGAATCCTACCACCGGATACAACATCAAGGGTGACCCGGCAGGAAAGATCAATCTGGAAGCACTCTGCCGTGCAATGGGCTTCAACCGCGTATCCGTAGTGGATCCATATAACCTGGAACAGTGTGACACCGTACTGAAGGAAGAGCTTGCAGCAGATGAGCCATCCGTGATCATCAGCCGCCGTCCATGTGCACTTCTGAAATACGTGAAACATAAAGCTCCTCTGAAAGTTGAGGCTGATAACTGTATCGGATGTAAATCCTGTATGCGCCTCGGCTGTCCTGCCATCAGCATTAAGGATAAAAAAGCAGTGATCGACACCACCCTCTGCGTAGGATGTGGCGTATGTCAGCAGCTTTGCAAAAAAGATGCATTAAAGAGCGGGGAGGAATAAGAAGATGACTAAGAATGTAATGATCGTTGGTGTAGGCGGACAGGGTTCCCTTCTTGCCAGCAAGCTTTTAGGATATCTGCTTCTGAACGAAGGCTATGATGTAAAAGTATCTGAGGTACACGGCATGAGCCAGCGAGGCGGAAGCGTAGTAACATATGTAAGATTCGGTGAGAAGGTATATTCTCCTGTCATTGATAAAGGCGAGGCAGATTTCATTGTTTCCTTTGAGAAGCTGGAGGCAGCCCGCTATGTTGAGTACCTGAAAAAAGACGGCCGCATCGTGGTAAACACCCAGCAGATCGATCCAATGCCTGTTATCATCGGCGCAGCTACCTATCCTGAAAACCTCATCGAGAAGATGGAAGCTAAGGGTATTGCGGTAGACGCTATGGATTGTCTCTCTCTTGCAGAGCAGGCAGGTTCCGCAAAGGCAGTAAACCTGGTACTTATGGGAAGACTTTCCAGATATTTTGATATGCCTGAAGAAAAATGGATGAACGCCATTGAGAAATGTGTTCCTGCAAAATTTGTGGAAATGAATAAGAAAGCATTCGCCCTCGGAAGAGGAGAATGAGATCAGAATTTAGCAGTTCTTTGGGGGGACTGTTGAAAGCAAAAACTATTTAAGAGTAAGGAGAAAAGGGAAATGGGAAATTATTATCAGCCGGAGATTGAGTGCGCATCCAGAGAAGAGATCCGGGGGATCCAGAGTGAAAGACTGGTAAAACAGGTTCAGAACGTATGGGACAACGTTCCAATGTACAGAAAAAGAATGGAAGAGAAAGGTCTTACCCCAGCGGATATCAAATCCGTGGATGATCTTCATAAGCTTCCGTTTATCGAGAAAGACGATTTAAGAGATGAGTATCCATATGGACTTCTGGCACGTCCGCTCTCCGAGTGCGTTCGTATCCAGTCCACCAGCGGTACCACCGGAAGACGTGTTGTAGCTTTCTACACCCAGCATGACGTAGATCTCTGGGATGAGTGCTGTGCACGTGCCATCGTAGCAGCAGGCGGAACCAAAGATGATGTCTGCCACGTAAGCTACGGCTACGGCCTTTTCACCGGCGGCCCTGGATTAAACGGCGGTTCCCATAAAGTTGGATGTCTGACACTTCCTATGTCCTCCGGTAATACCGAAAGACAGATCCAGTTCATGACCGACCTTGGCTCCACCATTCTCTGCTGTACACCTTCTTATGCTGCTTACCTTGCAGGGAGCATCCATGAGAGAGGCGTGCGTGACCAGATCAAATTAAAAGCGGGTATCTTCGGAGCAGAGGCATGGACCGAGGAGATGCGCCATGACATCGAGGAAAAACTCGGCATTAAAGCATACGATATCTACGGACTTACCGAGATATCCGGACCTGGCGTATCCTTCGAGTGCGAAGAGCAGACCGGTATGCATGTAAATGAGGACCACTTCATTCCTGAGATCATCAATCCAATTACCGGTGAAGTTCTCCCGGACGGCGAGAAGGGTGAGCTGGTATTCACCTCCATCTCCAAGGAAGCATTCCCGCTTATGAGATATCGTACCCGTGATATCTGTATCCTCAGCAGAGAGAAATGCTCCTGCGGAAGAACCCACGTAAAGATGACCAAACCTCTTGGAAGAAGCGATGACATGCTGATCGTAAAAGGTGTCAACGTATTCCCATCCCAGATCGAGACCGTACTTATGAACCAGGGTTATCCGGCTAACTACCAGATCGTAGTTGACCGTGTAAACAACAGTGATACCATTGAGGTTCAGGTAGAGATGACTCCTGAGATGTTCTCCGATAACCTCAGCGAAGTAGCAGCCAAAGAGAAAGAGCTGGTTGCAGGTCTGAAAGCTATGCTTGGTATCTATGCAAAAGTAAAACTTGTTGCTCCTAAGTCCATCGCACGAAGCGAAGGAAAAGCTGTTCGTGTAATTGACAAACGTAACCTTTACAAAGGTTGATCTATTATCATAAACAACAGGAGGGAAAATCATGACCGTAAAACAGATCTCTGTATTTCTTGAGAACCAGCCTGGAAAACTGGCTGAGTTTGCAGCAGTGCTTTCTGCACAGAAGATCAATCTCAGAGCCATTTCTGTAGCAGAGGCTTCTGATTTTGGTATCGTTCGTATCATCGTGGATGATGTATTCAATGCAGTGACCGTACTGAAGAGTGAGAATTATATTTGCTCCATCACAGATGTCATTGCAGTTGAGATCGCTGACGAGCCTGGCAAGCTGGCTGAAATGATCGCAGCTCTGGGCGCAGAAGGAATCAACATTGAGTATATGTACACCATTCTTGGAAAGAAAGCAGATGTAGCTTACATGATCATCCGCACCAACGACGAGACAAAAGCCGCTAAGATCCTGGACGCGAAAGGATTTAAGCTTGCTGCACTGGATAAGATCTGATAATTAAAATAAGTAAAACGAAATAATCGGGACAGGAACCTGCAAAGTGAAACATCCGGGACAGGGACCTGTCCCATTTTATTCTGTCCGGGTATCCTGTTATGCAGGGCTTTCTGTAGGAATCCTTAAAAACAGGTTCACATGTAATCACTTCTTTGTTATATTATTAAATGAAGTTTTTATGAATTCGAAAATTGTAAAACGGGGAAAGAAATGAAAAAAGAAGAAAGACAACAGGAAGTGAGGAGAACCGCCATCATGATCGGGGCCGGTGTGGCTATTGTGATCGTGATTCTGGTGCTGATCCTTCTGCTTTTCAGGAAAAAGCCTGAAAAAACCAGTGATGCAGCTGTGGAAACACAGACGGAAACTGTGGAAAAAACAATTCAGTGGGGAAAGGTGAGCGCAGGCGTCCAGGAGGGGCTGGATTATCTGGATCTGCTGGAAGCAAAAGATCCGGGAGAAGCCGTAAAGGCCATCTCTGATCTGGAAAAGAGAAGATTTCGCGATAAGCTCATGGAGAACCCGAACTCTGTATGGAGTGCCTTTGATGATTCTGTGATCGTAGGAGATTCCCGTGTAGTAGGCTTCTGGTTCTGGGAGTTCCTGCCGGAGTCCAGAGCAGTCAGCGAGGGCGGCGCCATGGTGGCAGATATGCCGAACTTCATCGACCGTATTGCAAGCATGGACCCTGCCAACGTATTTCTGGCCTTTGGCCTTAACGATTACGGATGCGGGGAATGGCCGGATCCGGAGGAGTATACCAAAGTATTTGTGGACAACGTGCAGATCATCAAGGACAGACTGCCGGAGGCAAAGATCTTTGTGAATTCCACTTTCCCGGCTGTGGGAATCGGCCTTTCCGCCAGCCCGCAGTACCCATATATCGGCAACTATAATACAGCGCTTAAGGCTATGTGTGAGAGAGAAGGCTACGTCTTTATCGACAACGACCAGATTGCAGCGGAAAACGAGTCCCTCTATGACGACGACGGTCTTCATTTCCAGAAGGAGCTTTATTCTATCTGGGCCATTCACATGCTGGAAGAGGAGATGGGATTATGAGCAAAGCATTTAAGATCAGCCGCATTGTGCTGACTGTTCTGCTGGTGGTCTTCATCTTCTGGGATATGAAGGGCGAGAAGATCAGCAGCGCTGATTTTGAGACAGTACATACAAAGGTTCTGACAGCAGCGGAGCTTCCGGATACGATGCAGAACGCAGATAACCGTATGGTAAAAAGATTCTACGGCCTGAATGCCAATGATTTTGAGCACTGCGTGCTCTATTCTCCGGCCTCCAACATGGATGCCCATGAGATGCTGCTCATTCAGCTGAAATCCGTGGATCAGGGAGCCGCTGTGGAAGCAGCCATCCGGGAACGTCTTGCCACACAGAAAAACAGCTTTGACGGCTACGGCGCAGAACAGACCAAGCTTTTAAACGACTGTGTTCTGAAGGTGCAGGGAAACTATGTGCTGTTCCTTGTATGTGAAAACGCGGCAAAAGCAGGCTCTGCCTTTGCGGACGCCCTCTGATAAGGAAAAGGAGAAAAGACTATGGTTTTCAGCAGTATGTTCTTTTTATTTATATATCTGCCTGTATTTCTTCTGCTCTATTATCTGGCGCCAAAGGTGCTTAAAAACGGCATTCTCCTTTTCTTCAGTTTGATCTTCTATGCCTGGGGAGAACCGGTTTATGTCGTTCTGATGATCCTTTCCATTCTTATCAACTATCTTGGTGGTCTGGAGATCGAGGATCTTTTGCTGCATAAGAGAAGAAAAGAGGCCAGAGCCATCTGCATTGAGGTGGTGGTTTTAAACCTTCTGATCCTGGGATTCTATAAATACTACGGATTCCTCATTGATAACATCAATGCACTGCTTCACATTCATCTGAAGCATCATGAGCTGGCACTGCCGATCGGTATTTCCTTCTATACCTTCCAGACCTTATCCTATGTGCTGGATGTCTATAAGAAAAAAGTACGCGCACAGAAAAACGTGATCAGCTTTGGTGCCTACGTATCCATGTTCCCGCAGCTCATTGCCGGCCCTATCGTCCGCTATTCTGACGTGGAAAAACAGCTGAAGGAGAGAACCATCTCTTTCAATAAATTCGGCGAGGGCGCCGTTTGGTTCATCCAGGGTCTTGGAAAGAAGGTCCTCATTGCAAACAACATCGGAAAGACCTTTGAGGCTATCCAGATGCTGGGGCCATCCAAAACATCTGTGCTCTCCGCATGGATCGGATGCTTTGCCTACACTATGCAGATCTATTACGACTTCGGCGGTTATTCCGACATGGCCATCGGTCTTGGCAAGATGCTGGGCTTTAACTTTGAAAAGAACTTTAATTATCCATATATTGCAGACAGTGTGACAGATTTCTGGAGAAGATGGCACATTTCTCTGGGAAGCTGGTTCCGCGAGTATGTGTACATTCCGCTTGGCGGAAACAGAGTTTCTGTGGGCAAGCATATCCGCAACCTTCTGGTTGTATGGCTGCTGACCGGACTCTGGCACGGCGCTTCCTGGAACTTTATTGCATGGGGCGTGTATTACGGTATTCTGCTGATCTTTGAAAAATATGTGCTTCTTAAGGTATGGGATGTGGTGCCTGGTTTTGTGAAACATATCTACACCATGTTCTGGGTCATGATCGGATGGATGCTGTTTGCAGCTTCTTCCCTTGGCTCCGCCTTTACCTATATCGGAACCATGTTTGGCGCAGGCGGCGCAGGTTTTGTGGATGCCACTGCCATGTATGAGCTGAGATCCATCCTGGTTCTTGGCATCATTGCCATTCTGGTATCCGTACCTTACTGCTACCGCAGATTCAGTAAGCTGCTGTTCTTAAAGAACACCGACAAGGGCAAATATGTCTTTATTTCCTTCTATGTGGTGGTTCTGATCCTCAGCATCGCTTATCTGGTAAATGCTACTTATAACCCGTTCTTATATTTCCGTTTTTAAAAAGGAGAAGGAGAGAGAAAGATGAGTACACAGGACAAACAACAACGTCTCCGATTCCTGAACAAACGGAGAACCTGGTTATTTAAGGCCGCAGGCCTGCTTCTTGGTGTAATGCTGGTGGGATTATCCCTGATCTCCTTCATTGCTCCGGACCGCACTTTTTCCGATCAGGAAAACAGAATGCTGGCAGAATTCCCTGTGGTCACCATGGAAAATATCCGCTCCGAGCGTTTTATGAAGGACGCGGAGGACTATGTGGCGGATCAGTTCATTGCAAGAGATGCCTGGATCTCCCTTAAGACCCGCGCAGATCTGCTGTTTGGAAAGAAAGAGTTTAATCAGATCGTCCTTGCAAAGGGAAAATATCTCATGGAGCTTCCGGCCGCACCGGATACCGCCAATGTGGAGAGAAATATGGAGGCCGTGAACGTTTTCGGCTCCAGACACAGCGATCTGAATATTGATATGATGGTGGTGCCGAACGCAGTATGCGTGCTGGAGGACCGCCTTCCTTCCGGTATTCCGGTGAGGGATCAGAGGGAGGACAGCCAGTGGCTGAAAAGCCAGCTGAAGAGCTCCGTGCATTATCTGGATATGATCACCCCGCTTATGGAGCATAAAGACGAGGCACTGTACTATAAAACGGACCATCACTGGACCACAAAGGGTGCCATGTACGCATTCCTGGCTGCAGCGGATGAGCTGGAGATCAAAGATCCATGTGAGTCCTATGATGTCTATACAGTAACAGAGGATTTTGAGGGAACCCTGGCATCCAGAGCCGGCCTTCACAACACAAAGGATGAGATCCAGGTCTACGCGCCATCCGGCAAAGAGACACTTTTCTATGTGACGGATTCCGACAGAGAAGAAAAGAGAGCTACTCTCTATGACAAGAGCGCTCTCCTTGAAAAAGACAAATATCAGGTATTTTTAGGCGGAAACCATGCCCAGGTGCACATTGCCACACCAAACGAGAATGACCGTGTGCTCCTGCTCTTTAAGGATTCCTATGCAAACTGCTTTGTACCATTTCTGATCCCTTACTATAAAGAGATCTTTATGGTAGACCCGCGTTACTATTATGATGATGTGGAAAAGCTGATTGAGAACTATTCTGTGACAGACGTTCTCTTCCTCTACAACATGGACACCTTCCTCTCGGACAATTCCCTGGCGGATGTACTGGTGTCCGACCTCTCTAAAGAGAGCTGATCTTAAGGATCAGAGCTTTAGAAGTCTGATGGCATTTTCAGAGAAGATAAGATTCTTTTCCTGTTCGGTGAGAGCGGAATCCTTCAGAAACTGCACGCAGGCATCCTGATGAGCCCATGGGCAGTCGGTGGCAAAGAGAATTTTATCTGCACCGTGCTTACGCACCATGCGGAGAAACTGTTCAGGCGCCACGCGAAGAATGGAGTAGGCGGTGTCCAGATAGACATCCAGCCCGCAGAGCTTTTCCTCCGCCTCATCGTAGTTCTCATTGCTGCCAAGGTGGGCAAGAATGAGATTCTTTGGAGCTACTTCGTTTACGACCTCCACGATCATATCCGGACTGCAGAAATCCTGCTCCGGTGTATAAGGGTCAAAGCCCGCATGGGTGAGGACAGGAAGGTCAAGCTCGGATGCGGTATAGAGAAGGTTTTTGATGCGGATGTCGTTGAAGTTCACACCCTGATAATGTGGGTGGATCTTGACAGCGCGGAAACCCTCGTTTTTCAGGAGAGTCAGATGCTCCTTCATGGCAGGATCATCCGGATGGATGCCGCCGATGGAGAGCAGAGGCTGTTCTGTAGCTTCCCCGTAGGTCTCGTTGATGAAGCATGCAAATTTAAATATGGAATCGAACTGTTTCACGTCGGTGACGACCGGCAGCACAATGCTGCGGTCGACACCGGCTTTTTTCATGCAGAGACGAAGCTCTTCGGCGCAGCCGTTGAAGGCCGGCTTAAGGTCTACCACAGCAGCTAGCTTGGCTACTGCCCGCTCTGCGATCTTTTCAGGAAATATGTGGGTATGAAAATCAATGATCATAGTATGTTACCTCATTTATGCAGTGTATATAATGGTCGGGTAAGAATGATGTATAGAAAAGTGCAATAAAAACGGCGTATAGAAAAGGGGTGATACCAGATCTATACGCCGGTGGTGTCAAAAAGGATTATTTGTAGGAATCTGCCAGCTTTTTGAAGGCTACCATGGCGCGCTCAATTCTCTCAGTAGGTACACAGTAGGAGATACGTGTGTGGCCTGGGCAGCCAAAGCCGGTGCCAGGTACGATGAGAATGTCATACTGTTTTGCACGCTCACAGAAAGCGATGTCGTCCTCCTCAAGGGTCTGAGGGAAGATGTAGAAGGTTCCGTCCGGTTTTACCACATTGAAGCCAAGCTCGCGAAGTCCGTTGTAGAGGAGGTTGCGGTTGGTTTCATAGATGGAGATGTCGGCGGTCATATCGGCACACATTGCGCATACTCTCTGGAAAAGACCAGGTGCGTTTACGTAGCCAAGGGAGCGGCCTGCGCCTGCAACTGCAGCGTATACAAGCTCATGTTCTTCCACCTCATCCGGAACCAGAACGTATCCCAGACGTTCTCCGGGGAGAGAGAGGGATTTGGACCAGGAGTAGCAAACCAGGGTGTTTGCATAGTATTTAGGAAGGTATGGAACCTCGGTGCCGTCGAAGACGATCTCGCGGTATGGTTCGTCGGCGATGAGGTAGATTGGATTTCCAAGCTCCTCGGATTTTGCTTTCAGAATCTCTGCCAGTCTGGTGCAGGTCTCGTGGGAGTATACTACACCGCATGGGTTGTTTGGAGAGTTTACGATGACAGCTTTGGTTTTCTCATTGATGGCTGCCTCGAATTTTTCAAAGTCGATCTGGAAGGCTTTGGTGTCGGCCGGGATCAGGTTGATCTTAGCGCCTGCGCCCTCGATGAATACTTTATACTCAGGGAAGTATGGAGCGAATACGATCACCTCGTCATCTTTATTGCAGAGGCCGTTTAAACAGCAGCAGAGTGCGGCAGCGGCACCTACGGATACGTAGAAGTTATCGGCACCAAAGGAGGTTCCGAAGCGTTTGTTTACGGAGTCTGCCAGCATCTGGCGAACGCCTGCATCGCCCTGTGCGCTGGTGTAGCCGTGGATGACTACAGGATCGCTGTCCTGAAGGAGTTTGATGGCGGTTTCATTGACTGCGTCAGGGGAAGCCACGCTTGGATTTCCGATGGAGAAGTCAAATACGTTTTCCGGACCTACTTCGGCAGCTCTTTTTTTGCCGTACTCAAAAAGTTCTCTGATTACAGAACGCTGGGTTCCGAGACCCACCATTCTCTGGTTTAAATTTGCCATGTTTCTGTACCTCTTTATCTTTATATTTCCTGTATTTCTCTATGTCTGCGCGTTAGCGCTTTACAGCAATAATGATAAGTCATAGCCGGGTATCTGTCAATATAAGATGCTTAAGGAGCACGTCACTTGTCATTCATTACAAGCCAAAATAATACTGGACAATTGTGGGTGGTTTATGTATAATGTTATTTAGCGCTTTAAAGCGTTCCGACTTTAAAGCGATGGAAAAATAATATTTTTTTTGGGAGGAATCACAACATGTCAACACAAGTTCTCAGTGCGATCCTGCTGGTCATTTTCTTTGTAGTTATGATCTATGTAGGCTACAGCACCAGAAAACATGCAACTGACGTTAACGGTTTCGTATTGGGCGGCCGTTCTGTAGGTCCATGGCTTACCGCTTTTGCATTTGGTACTTCTTATTTCTCTGCCGTAATCTTTGTAGGTTACGCAGGACAGTTCGGATGGAACTTCGGTCTTTCCGCTACCTGGGCAGGTCTTGGTAATGCATTTATCGGATCTCTCCTTGCATGGAACGTATTAGGAAGAAGAACCCGTGTCATGACTCAGCATCTGGATGCTAAGACCATGCCTGACTTCTTCGGAAAACGTTTCGAGTCTACCGCACTTAAGGTAGCTGCTTCTGTAATCGTATTCATCTTCCTGATTCCATATACCGCTTCTCTGTATAATGGTCTCTCCGCTCTGTTCGGTATGGTATTTGATATCCCATACTGGGTAGTAATCGCAGTGATGGCAGTGCTTACCGGTCTGTACGTAATCTTCGGCGGATACATGGCTACTGCAATCAACGACTTTATTCAGGGTATCATCATGCTGTTCGGTATCGCTGCAGTTATCCTCTCCGTTCTGAATCAGAATGGCGGCCTTCTTGCAGCTACCCAGAAGCTCTCCGCTATCGAGGCTGACGGATGGGCAGGCGGCGCATTCAGCTCCTTCCTTGGACCTGATCCACTGGCACTGTTATTCGTAGTTATGCTGACATCCCTTGGTACCTGGGGTCTTCCACAGATGGTTGGTAAATTCTACTCCATCAAGAGTGAGAACGATATCCAGAAGGGTACCATCATCTCCACCGTCTTTGCTATCATCGTAGCAGGTGGATGCTACTTCCTTGGCGGTTTCGGCCGTCTCTATGCAGACAAGGTTACTTACAATCCAAACACCGGAAAGCCACTCTTTGATACCGTTGTACCATCCATGCTTTCCACTTTGCCTTCAGTAGTTATCGCAGTTGTAATCGTACTTGTACTTTCCGCTTCCATGTCCACTCTTTCTTCTCTGGTACTGACCTCCAGCTCCACCTTTACTCTGGACGTTATCAAAGT
>JAGHUU010000091.1 GCA_018064695.1 Candidatus Blautia equi
TGTATCGCGCCATTCATGGCATCCTGAACAGTTTTGAAGTGCAGGAAGCGCATGCTTAAACCGAGGTGACGATCTATGAAAAAACACAATCCTTTTGAAACAGGTGCAGCAGAATACGATAGCTGGTTTCAGGAAAATGCGGCAATATTCCAGTCTGAGCTGTCTGCCATTCGCGCCTGTTTTCTCTCTGATAAAAAAACATTGGAAATCGGTATTGGTACCGGAGCTTTTGCCCTGCCGCTCGGCATAAAGGAAGGGTTGGAGCCCTCGGAAGACATGGCAGCCATCTGCGAAGCCAAAGGAATCCATGTTGAACGAGGTGAAGCGGAAGAGCTTCCCTATGAGTCCGGCAGTTATGAGCAGATTGCGATGATTACGGTGGATTGCTTTCTGAATGATATCGATCAGGCACTGGAGGAGATCCGGCGGGTTCTGACACCGGATGGCAATTTTATCATGGCGTTTCTGGACCGTGAGACTCCGCTGGGGCAAATCTATGAAGCGGGAAAAGAAGACGATCCCATCTATCGATATGCCACTCTTAGAAGCAGTGAGGAGATCCTGACGCTCCTTCAGAAGCATCATTTCACCATTACCGGAATCTGCCAGACTGTCACAGAACTGGTAAACAAAGAACAACCGGTTCTGAAGGGGTATGGAAAGGGTGTCTTTGTCGCAGTACAGGCAAAAAAACAGTAATGAATAAAGGGTCTGCCCCTTATCGAAAAACATCGAATCAATCTCGATATTTTCGACAGGGGACAGACCCTGTTTTTTAACAGAATTCTTTAAAATTATCCATCACCTGGAGTTGTAATTTCTCCAACTCAATGCCTCTTCTTTCAGCAAAGTACTGCATATTCTCAGAGAGGATCTCCGGAATCATGGTATTCTCAGCCTTTTCAAGATTGAGTGCCCATGCAATCGCTTCCAGACCATCGGTTTCAAAAAACACCCGGTTCAAAGGAATCTGATCCATCAGAAGCTTTCGGGCTGAATGCGTCTTTTCATTTCCAAGAAAGCCGCAATCTCTTCCAATTCGGCTGCTGTCCGGCCCCAAAGTAAAATAACAATCCTTATCCAGGAGCTTTTCCACCAGATCCGGTTCTCCCGGAAACCAATGCATCAGAATCTTTCCGGGATAGTCCAGAATCATTTCCACGGTTTCCCGCTCTCTTCCATCGCTATGAACTACGATAGGTTTCTTCAGATCGGCTGCAATCCGGAGCTGTTGTTCCAGAACTTTTTTCTGCACGGATAAGGGCGCCTCACTCATAGAACCATCCAGTCCCAGTTCGCCTACTGCACGGCATCCTGGGAAAATGTCCATATAATCCGAAACCTGATACAGGTGAGCAAACCATGGATGAATGGCAAAGGTTCCATAGACTTCCTCGCGATCAAGAAAATCACTCAGCTCTTCCCATTCTTTCGGTGATCCACAGGAATAACAGGTCAGAATACCGGATTCTTTTTTCAGTTCTACTTCCCGAAGCTGCTCTTCGTAAGAAGTCTTATCCCGCTCCGGAAGATGTGAATGCATATCGATCATATATGTATTCATGTTATTTATCCCCCTGCTTGATGATGCGATAAATTTCTGCACGCATTTCCCCCTGGCGGTACAGCCAGTCACGATCTCTGTCGCGCTCCTCTATCACAATTTCTTTTCGAATTCCTTCTCCGGGCTTGCCAAGGATCAATATCCGATCAGACAAATAGATCGCTTCGTCTGTATCGTGCGTAACCAGAAGCGTAGATTTTTTTAGATCTGTAGAGATCTGCCGCAGCCAATCCTGCATATCTCCTCGCGTAATGACATCCAGAGCACCGAAGGGTTCATCTAAAAGATAAATATCCGCTTCACAGAGAGTCGTTCTGAGGAATGCCGCTCTCTGCTTCATACCTCCGGATAATTCATCCGGATAGCTATTCTCGTATCCTTCCAGACCAAAACGTTTCATCTGCTCCAGAGCATATTTTTTCATTTCCTGTTTTTTCTTATGAATTTCTCCATACAAACAGACATTATCCAGAATCGTCTTCCAGGGAAGCAGCAGATCCTTTTGCGGCATATAGGCGAAATGCTTACTCATACCTCTCACCTGTGTGCCATCAATACGAATTTCACCTGAATCCGGTTTCAATATACCTGCAAGCAGATTGAGCAGAGTAGACTTTCCACATCCGGATGGCCCCAGAATACTGACAAATTCTCCTTCTGAGATTGAGAAAGAGATATCTTTGATTACCTGTTTGGATCCATAATGGAAATTCAATCCTTCAACATTCAGTTTACTCATTTCTCCAGAAATTCATTGGTATACAGCTCGGAAGAATCGATAGTTTCTTCCAGAACACCGTATTCCACCATAACTTCCATGAAATCAGTCCATGCGCTGTCTCTCATCTCGCCCCATACTTCCTGATCCTGCATAAAACGATCTGCCAGAAGCTCCTGGGATTTTTTCAGCATTTCCACATCACTGTCTACACAGTATTTGGCAAGCAGTTCTGCAGCTGCATCCGGATCTTCGATACATTCCATATAACCTTTTTTTGTTGCACGAAGGAATGCACGGATGGTTTCAGGGTCATTCTCGATCATCTCATTGCTGGTTACGATAAGAGTTGTATAATAGTCAAGACGCTCATCAACATCACTGCAATAAGTCATGTTCAGCTTGCATCCATTCATATCTGCAATCACACAGTCCCATCCTTCGTAGAACCAGAGAAGATCTACGCCTTTACCGAGTGCTTCAAAGCCGGTTCCATCTGAAATAATAGTAGTAAGCTTACTAAAGTCAGCATCATAGTGATCCATCATAACATGAAGCATTTCCTCTTCGCCTGTTCCACCCCATCCGGCAAAGGTTTTTCCTTCCCAGTCTGCAGGGGATTCAATTCCGCTATCTGCCAGGGAAACAATACCGGAAGTATTATGCGGAATTACGGTTGCGATAGCTTTGACAGGAAGCGGATCTTCTGTTGTATGTGAGAAGGTAACGTCCTCATGATAAGTAATACCGAAATCACCCTTTCCCTGTGCAACTAAGGTGGAGGCGGTACTGTCTGTTGGCTCGATAATGTTTACATTCAGACCTTCTTCCGCATAGTAGCCTTTCTCCATTGCAATATACATTCCGGTGTGATTAGTATTAGGCACATAATCAAGAATTACCGTGATATCCTTCATTTCTTCTGCGGATGCGGTGAAGGAAGTTCCCAGCAGCATAGCGCCGGAAAGAGTGAGTGTTAACAGACTTTTCCATACATTTTTTTTCATAGCATTTTCCTCGTTTCTTTTTTCTATAGTAAAACGGTTTTTCCGTTTTCTATGCATTATTTTTTCCTGCGATTCATGGGAAGAACCAGATATGCAAACAGTTTTACCAGCCAGTTCATGAAAAGGCTGAGCAGGATGATCATCAGAACACAGGCAAAAACTTTGTCCATCAGATAATTGTTTTTGGCACGGATCAGATAATAGCCCAGGCCACTCTGCGATGCGATCCACTCTCCTACTACAGCACCGCTGATACTATATGTGGCAGCAACCTTCATGCCGGACAGCAGCGAGATCATTGCGGATGGCAGCTTTACGATGCGATACATCTGCCAGGGGGAGCCCCCGTAAGTTCGAACCAGGTTCTCATAACCCGGATCTATGGTTCCAAGTCCATCACAAAAATTTACAACGATAGGAAAAAAACACATCAGCACTACCGTCAAAATCTTTGGTGCATAACCAAAACCCAGATAAATGATAAAAATCGGGGTCAGAACAATTACAGGGACGGTCTGTGACACCACCAGAACAGGATACAGGCAATCCCGTACCAGCGGAAAAGCATCCATAATAATACCAATCATCACACCGATCACCAGCGAAATGGCCATGCCGACCAAAGCCTCCATGACTGTTGTTCCGGAATGATACAGATAATCCGGTATATTGTGGAATAAGGCACTTACGACCGATGAGGGGGCAGGAAGCACATACATAGGTACCTGAAATAAGCGAACCACCATTTCCCAGAAGAAAAGCAATGCCACGATCATCAAAGCAGGTGCCGCTTTACGTAGTTTATCTTTCATGCACACACTCCTTTGTATTATAAAATCCAGACTAAGGTTACGGATTGAATTTCCAATGAAATAAAAAAGCGGCAGGATCAAACAGATCATGCCGCTAATAAGCAAAAACAGAACATAAAACTTCCTGTCTTCTCTATGTTTCCTATGACAGCATTACCTGTACAGGTTCAAAGGGTCAAAACTATTACGCTTACTCTCAGGCCACAGGGACCTCCCCTATTATGTAGTTGTGCTTTCTTTGCACCAACAGAAAGTATTGAAAATCATTTAAAATAAAAAATCTATCAGAAGTTCTTTCTGTGTTACAGTTCACTCGTATAGGCAATCACTTGCTGATTGACTATACGCCAATACAGTTGAACGGACCTTTCTGTACATTACCGTCTCTGATAGCAGAATGGCAGCTCCAGGTGGCATTCTTCCAGAAGCTGCTGATTGGTCAGGATCTCCTCCGCCGGACCGTCGGCGTAGATGCCGCCGTGGTTCATAAGAATGACTCTGTCGCAGGTATCCAGGATCATGTCAAGATCGTGGGAGGCGATGAGTTTGGTCTCCGGCAGCTCGTTCAGGTTGTTGATCAGGTTTCTTCTGTTGTAAGGGTCCAGGGCGATGGATGGCTCATCCATGAGGATGATGCGCGGTTTCATGGCAAGAATAGTAGCAATGCAGGCCATGCGCTTCTCTCCGCCGGACATCTTATAGTTTTCTTTATATTTCAGGTGGGAAATGCCTGTGCGCTCCAGCGCTTCATCCACGCAGGCTTCCACCTCTTCTTTGCTCATGCCGTAGTTCCTTGGGCCGCAAGCGATGTCGTCGTAAACGGTTGGCATAAAGAGCTGACTATCGGAATCCTGCAGTACAAATCCAAGGCTCTTCCGCACTTCTGCCAGATTTTTCTTTTCTACTTCCAGACCGCACACTTTGATGCTGCCCTCATGCCCAACCAGACCGGTGAGCATCTTTAAAAGGGTGGATTTTCCGGTTCCGTTGGCGCCTATGAGTCCCACTTTCTCACCCTCCCGAATGTGAAGGGAAAGCCCCGGAATGATCTTCTTTTCTTTATCGTATCCAAAGGATGCGTTTTCTATTTTAATCATAACTTATGATCTCCTCTAACTCATACAAACAGATTGCCGATCAATACAGAGAGATTCACGTATCTCAGCAGGAGGAAGAATAAGATCCATCCAAGAAGATAACCGATATCTGTTTTCTGTATTCTGGATTCCCTGGCGTAATAAAAGCTTCCGGTAAATCCACGCATCTGCATGCTCTGATACAGGTTCTGGGAACGGTCCATGCTGCGGATCAGAAGCTGTCCCACAAAGGAGCCCCAGGCGGAAAAATGCAGACCCTTCTGGCCCGGTGCGCGAAGGGAATAAGCGTTCATCATGGTTCCGGCCTCTTTTAATAAAAGGCTGATGTAGCGGTATGTGATGAGAAGCTGGGTCACCAGCACATCCGGGATCTTCAGCATACTGAGGGCATAGCAGATCTGCTCAATGTTGGTGGTGGCGATCAGCAAGAAGGATGCCATCAGGGAAAAGACGCCTTTTAAAAGCAGCGTTACGAAAGAAATCATACCGCTGGAGATGGATAAAGCGCCAAGCTGCATAACCACCTGACGGTCCAGAATAGGGTTCCAGATGCCAACGGCGCATACCAGCGGCAGAATAAAGCGCATTTTATAAAAGCATACCCGCATGGAGATACCGCTCAGCTGAAAAAGCAGCACCGGGTAAAGCACCATGGGGATCAAGGCGCTTAACTGATCCTTGGAAAATGATACCACGATCATAATATATGCAATTGTTACCAGAAGCTTTACCAACGGGTGGCGCCTGTGAACGGCGGAATCCAGCTTTGACAAAGCATCCAGATCTGCGAGCTCCAGCATCGCATTTGTCATTTGATCCATTTATATTCCTGTCTTTCTTATCTATCTATTAAAAATGCCAATCTCTATCTTATCTTATTCCGGCTCATTTTTCAAATGTCTTTCTTTCATTCTGACATTATCACATAAAATAAGGCGAAACACATCACATGTTTCGCCTTATTTTACGCGTATTTTATTTCCGAGGAGATTTTATGCGACTCTTTTCCTAAACAGTCCGCCTAATGTGCAGAGGCCTATTGCCAGGATCGCTACGATTGCGGATCCCACAAGACCGGAAACGGTGGTTCCCATTGGGTTATCCTCGTTGGATGCAAAGGCATAGTCAGGAAGGAATGCTGTCTTTTCCTGAATACTTGCAGCGGTATCGGCAACGGAGCTTGCCACACCGAATTCCTCTTCGTCAAGACCCATGTTTGCGGAGTAGCCGCCGTCTTCGTTTCCGAACAGGGACCATTCCAGACCGTCAGGATTGCTGCTTGCGAACTGGGAACCGATACCGCCAATAAGGAGAGCGATCACACCAAGAACAACTGCGATTTTCTTAAGGGTCCATTTTCCCGGAACAACCTCTTCCTCTCCTACAACCTCCAGAATGGAAGGTCTGGTCTGATATACAAATACCAGAACGGCTGCGGTGATGAGACCTTCAATAAGGCCAATGGCCAGATGAATTGGCTGCATCAGTGCTGCAAAAGCGCCGAATGGAAGCTCGGTGATGCCGGAAGCAAAGGTTTCAATACAAACAGAGAAAGCGCCAAGCTGAAGGGTCACGATACATCCAAGCACGGACGCAAGGATCAGCTTCACTTTCATGTTTGCCATTTTGCTCTTTACGATCGGTCTGTAGCTCAGGAAATAGCCTATGAAGCACCCGTAGAACGCCATGTTCCAGGCGTTGGCGCCAAGGGCCATCAGACCGCCGTCTGCAAAGAAGAGACACTGGATAGCCAGGATGACTACCATGGATACGAATCCTGCGTAAGGTCCAAGCAGTGCGGACAACAGCATACCGCCGCACATATGACCGCTGGATCCGGTTCCCGGAATGGTGTAGTTGATCATCTGTCCTGCAAAGACAAATGCTGCCATAACACCCATCACCGGTATTTTTTCAGCTTCTTCTTTTAATCTTAATTCTTTAATGGATACTCCGGTGGTCACGCCGGATGCTACGTACATTGTTGCAGCAACCGCAGGTGCCAGGAGAGCGTCTGCCATATGCATAATTGTTTACCTCATTTCTTATATATCTGTCGCTTGTTGTATCCTGATTTTATATTTTAAACAACCGATATACAAGCCCCCCGGGGGGATATTGGCCATTCCGAAATGGAAACGTGCATATTCCATAATGGAATACCATAAAAACAATTACACTTGATTTCTCAGTATTTTTTCCATGGCTTTTCCCTTAGCAAGCTCGTCGATCAGCTTATCCAGATAACGGATCTCCTGCATCAGCGGTTCCTGGATATCCTCCACCCGAATCCCGCAGATCACACCTTTGATAAGCTTCCGGTTAGGATTCAGCGCCGGAGCCGAAAGAAAGAAATCCCCATAGGTCACTTCAGATTCTAACGCTTTAGCAATCTCCTCTTTCTCATACCCGGTCAGCCACTCCGTAATCTGATCCACTTCATCCCGTGTCCGCCCCTTGCGCTCCGCTTTGGCGATCAGCAAAGGGTAAACTTTCGAGAACAACATTCCATATATTTTTTCGTTTGCCATAAATATCTCCTACTCAGCCAGCTCCAGAAACTGCCGGAATTTCCGGCAGCGCCGGGGCATTGGTATTCGAATTTTTCATTATAATAGAATGAAACTCAATGCTTCTGTCTAACATGATCACAGCTTCTCATACAGAGTCAGATACTGCTCTGCGGAGTTTTCCCAGGAGAAATCCTTCTCCATGTCTCTTACTGTCATCTCGTTCCACTTGCTGCGTTCCTCGAAATACAGAATTTTTGCGCGGTTGACAGCATCCAGAAGGAGGCCTGCCTCGTAGCGGTCAAAGGTGAAGCCGTTTCCGGTGTTTTCGTACTGGTTGTATGGTTCTACGGTATCCTTAAGTCCACCGGTCTCACGCACGATCGGAACAGTTCCGTAGTGCATGGAGATCAGCTGTGTAAGGCCGCATGGCTCAAAGAGGGATGGCACAAGGAAGGCATCAGCGCCGGCATAGATTCTGTGCGCACGGGTCTCGTCATACATAATGCTTGCGCTTACATTTCCCTTAAACGTCTGCTCATAATAGCGGAAGGAATCCTCATATACAGAATCTCCGGTACCGAGAACCACGATCTGTGTATTCTCATCCATGATCTCCGGAATAATGGCATTCACAAGATCCAGGCCCTTCTGATTGGTCAGACGGGAAATAAGACCAAGCACAAACTTATCCGTATTCGGCACCATTCC
>JAGHUU010000173.1 GCA_018064695.1 Candidatus Blautia equi
AGCAGATGATAACCCTTAATGAGCTTGGAGTTCTGCACCAGGATCCTCTTCAACTGAATAGCCGCCATATCATCATGCCCGTCTCTGCAAAGCTCCAGAGCCTGATTATACTTCTTAATGGTCTCATTAATAGCATTCAGCTTATTCGGATTGGCCTGCAGCTTACTGATATACTCCGCCGCCAGATTCCTGGAGGGCTGAATATTCTTACTGATGACCCACTCACTCAGCGCCGAAACAACCTCACCGGTCTCAAAATACACAAGTCCCAGCAGGTTTCTTGCCTGCACATTCTTCTTATTAAAAGAAAGACTCTGCTTCAGACAGGTGATAGCCCCGGAAAGATCCCTGATGGAGGCCTTCTCCAGACCCATATTGTAATAATATTTCGATAAATAATCTATTTTCTTCTGAATCAGCACGTTTGCCCCACAACGCGGGCAATACTCCATATGTCCATCGGAGAGAAACGTGCCGCAGCTCATACAATGCATAGAATCTCTCCTTTATCTTGTACGCTTGCCGGATTTCGCTTCCTTCAGAATATCCTGGAGAATGTCCAGAATATCCGTAAGCTCGCGGTCGTAGATCGCGTCCTCCGCATCTGTAACATCCAGACACGGTTCAAACTTCTTTAACTCTTCTTCGTAATCGATCATGCCTGTTCTCCTTTCTGTTTTTCCAGAATTGCCGCCTTGATCTCGCCAACCAGATAGAGAGAACCAACACAGAACAGCAGTCCGTCCTCGCCCCTTGCGGCAACCGCCTTCTCAAAAGCCAGCGGCACGGATTTTTCCGCCTGCACGCAGCAGCCCTCGGCCTCGAAGATCTCCTTCAGTTCCTCCGCAGGAACCATGCGGTAATCTCCCACCTCGGTAACCACTACCGATCTGAAGCGGATCTGACTGCAAATCAAATGAATCATATCCTTATAATCCTTATCATTCACCGCCGAAAACAGCAAAGTAAGCGGATACTCCTCCTGGAAATGCACTGCGGTCTCCACAAACTTGGCAATGCCGTCCTCATTGTGGGCACCGTCCACAATCACGCCCAGCTGGATCGTCTCCATGCGTCCCTGCCATCTGGTCTCCAGAAGACCTTTTTTAATCTGTTCCATAGTAGTAGGCAGATCCTTCTGCATCACTTCCACGGTCTTAAGAACCAGGGAAGCGTTCATCACCTGATATCTGGCAATGAACGGAATAGAGAAGGTCTCTCCCTTATAATACTCGTTTTTGCTTGTAAAAGTAATACCATCTTTTGTAATGGAAAGCACATCCGCATCCGCGCGGGTCACGCCGTAGGCCGGGCTTCCAAGCTCTGCCGCCTTAGCCGCAATGACTGCTGCCGCCTCCGGATCATTTGCATCGTAGATCACAGGCACGCCGGGCACAATAATACCGGCCTTCTCCCCTGCGATCTCCGCGATGGTATTTCCAAGATACTGCATATGGTCAAAGCTGATAGAAGTGATCACACACGCAACCGGATTTTCAATAGCAGTGGTGGCGTCCAGTCTTCCGCCAAGTCCGGTCTCCAGAGTTACATAATCCACGCCGGACTCCGCAAAGATCACCATTCCCATCAGGAAGAGCATCTCAAAATAAGTAGGATGATAACTGCCCTCTTCCACCAGCTCGTCCGCCAGCTTCTTTACCCTGTGGAAAGCATCCAGAAAAGTATCATTATCGATCATAACCTCATTGATCTGGAAGCGCTC
>JAGHUU010000207.1 GCA_018064695.1 Candidatus Blautia equi
GCAGCACACATCCATTACATAGGTGTGAAAAAGCTGCTCAGGATGCAATAAAACATAACGAACACGTAAATTTCGACGCGATCAGCGCAGAAGAAAGAGAAACTCGATGGCAAAGAAAAAACGCAGAAGAAAAAGAAGGCCCCTCTGGCAGGACATCCTGTTCCTCCTTGGATTCTTTGTGGGAGCTGTGGTATACTTATACCCGGACATCTCCGACAGCTGGAACTATTACCGTGACCAGCAGCTCATCGCATCCTATTCGGAGGCGGTAGAAGCCATGGACCCGGAGACCTTTGATAAGGAATGGGCCGATGCCCGTGCCTATAACGAACAGCATACCGTAAATGTGATCGCCGACGCCTTTGAGGACGAGGACTACATCCTGACCCACCCATACGACACCCTGTTAAATCCTGCAGGAAACATGGTTATGGGCTACATCGACATCCCAAAGATCAACATCCAGCTCTCCATCTATCACGGCGTAGGTAAAGAAGCGTTGGAAAAAGGCGTAGGTCACATTGAGGGAACCTCCCTCCCAATCGGCGGCCTGAACACCCATGCAGTACTTTCCGCACACCGCGGGCTGCCAAGTGCGCTGCTCTTCACCGACCTGGATCAGTTAGGAGAAGGCGACCGCTTTTTCATCACCGTACTGAACGAAAAACTGGCCTACGAGGTAGACCAGATCAACGTAGTTCTTCCGGACGATCCTGAGGTACAGAACCTCATCGCCCTGGAGGAAGATAAAGACTTGATCACCCTCATCACCTGCACGCCATACGGCGTAAACACCCATAGACTTCTGGTCCGCGGACACAGAGTGGCTATGGAGGAAGCAGCAGAAACTACCGAAATCACAGACGACAACTCCGCAGAATCTGCCGAGGCATACCGCGCAGAGCTGAACCGTATCCGTCTTATCAAGATCGTCGGAATGGGCGGATTCTTTATACTGGTATTCTTAATCTGGATCATCACGCGTCTCACCAGAAAACGCTGATCCGGACAGGAAAGGAACAAGAGACATGAGAAAGAAGAAAAAATTTCTGACTTTACTTATAGCCTTCATATTGGTCGTGGCCAGCTGTATGAATACAGCATCCCTGGCAGGCGCCTCTGAAGCTGACCGTGTCCCGGATCTCACCGGGGAGGCGGGCACTCTGCAGGTAGGCGTATCCTTCCAGGTGGACGAGGAAAACTCCATTCCTGTCCCTGGTGCGGAATTCCGTGTGACCAAGGTTGCCGATCTTACCGTAAATGGCGGCAGCGCGGACTACACCTGGCTTTCTCCGTATGATGAGACCGGCGTGGAAATTGCCGGAATGACCAAGGGTGCCAGCATGCAGTTAGCCAAAACACTGGAAAATATGATCTCCGACCGTGAACTGAATCCGGAATCCTTCTCCGGCGTCACCGGAGCAAACGGTCTCTCTGAGGTGATCGCAGATCTCACACCGGGTATGTATCTGATTTATGATTTCGATCATCCGCAGATCAATAACGATTCTCTCTGTGTAGATCCTTACCTCATTCAGGTTCCGAACCCGGACCCTACAAACGGCAATAACTGGATCTACCAGGTGCAGTCCTATCCGAAATCCATGTCCATAGCAGCTCCGGTAGCCCCGGTTGGCCCGCCAATCGGCGAGATCACCGTCACCAAGCTGCTCACCTATGCGGAGGGCGGAGAGGAATATAAACTGATCACCGAGGACGCCCGCTTCTATGTGGGCCTGTTCCTGGATGAACTGGGCATTTACCCATATGAGGGTGCGGACATCAAAGAGGTCCACATTCAGAGCTCATCCCATAACAGCGTAACCTTTGAGGATCTTCCGGAAGGCACTTACTATGTGCTGGAGACAAACCAGAACGGTGATCCAATTCTCCCTGACATGCCTATGCTGGACAAAGACGGACACGCCTATGTGTGCGAGCTGGAAGAAGGCTCCACCAACGAGATCCTGATCCAGCCGGTGGAGGAGGGCAAAGATGGAAAGCTGGTTCTGAAAAACCGCTTCATCGACTTCCCGGATAACTATTATATTGCAGCATCCATCGACATCACCAAGTACGTTGTCAAGGGCTCTGAGAGAACCATTGCAGAGGGTGAGACCTTCTACGCAGGTATCTTTAAGCAGGAAGACGATAATGTCAAAGT
>JAGHUU010000297.1 GCA_018064695.1 Candidatus Blautia equi
TCCTTTGGAACAAAGTGACGGATCTCCTCCTCCCTGTGGGCGATCATGGCCAGGGTTGGGGTCTGCACACGGCCGCAGGAGAGCTGGGCGTTATATTTACAGGTGAGGGCACGGGTACCGTTCATGCCCACCAGCCAGTCGGCTTCTGCGCGGGCTGCGGCGGCACGGTAAAGATTCTCATATTCTTTTCCTTCTTTTAAGTGGGCGAATCCCTCTTTGATAGCTTTGTCTGTGACAGAGGAGATCCAGAGGCGCTTAAGCGGTTTCCGGCAGCCGGATTTATCCAGGATCCAGCGGGCTACCAGCTCGCCCTCGCGGCCGGCATCTGTGGCGATAATGACCTTCTCAATGTCGTTTCTGAAGAGCTGGGTCTTCACCTTCTGATACTGGGCGGAGGTCTGGCGGATGACCACAAGCTTCATCTGCTCCGGCATCATGGGGAGGGTATCCATCTCCCATTTTATATATTTTTTATCGTATTCCTCGGGGTCTGCTAATGTAACCAGATGGCCAAGCGCCCAGGTCACCACGTAGTCTTTTCCCTCCAGGAATCCGTTTCCCTGTTTTTCACAATGCAGCACCCGGGCTATGTCTCTTGCCACGGATGGTTTCTCTGCGATCACCAATGATTTCATATTTTTCATACCTTCTTATGTTGATTTCGAATGCACTAAACTTAAGCATACCATGATTGGATTTTCAGTTCAACTGCATGGGCAAAATGAATAAAATTTACAGAAATTGTTTATAGTTTTTTTATTTGAAAAAGCTATAAAAGGGTGCTATCATGTGGGCGTATTGAGATAGTATAAATGATTGTAATGTCTGCATGGGAGCAGGCAAATAAGGAAGGTGTTCTTTTTTGAAAGAGATATATCAGAAATATAAACATGGACTTGTCATCGGCATTTTCAGTCTGTTTTACCTGTTTGCATTCCGCTACCTGGAGGCACGCCCAATTCACGGCTACCACGTGGTACACACCGTATTTGATGATTTCATTCCGTTCTGCGAATACTTCATCATACCGTATGCCCTCTGGTTTCCATACATGTTCGGAACCTTCTTCTATTTTATTTTCTTTAACAAAAACAAAAAAGAGTATTATCAGTTCACATTTAATATGATCCTCGGCATGAGCGTATTCCTGGTGGTCTCCTACTTCTATCCAAACATCCAGTACTTAAGACCAACCACCTTCGCCAACAACAATATCTTCACCCAGGCGGTTCGCTTCTTATATAAGGTCGACACCCCTACCAACATCCTGCCGAGTATCCACGTATACAATTCCCTGGCTATCCACATGGCCATCAATTCCTGCGAGGCTCTGAGGGATAAAAAATGGGTGCGCCGCGGCTCTCTTGTGCTGTGCATCCTCATTGTTCTCTCCACCATGTTCCTTCGCCAGCATACGGTTGTGGATGTGGTCATGGGCATCACACTTGCAATGTTCGGAACCGTGATCTTCTATCCTGAGCAGACACAGATCATGGTTGAGGACAACGCCTGGACAGTCAAAAGACAGCATAACTGAAAAAGAGACGGGATCTTCTCCCGTCTCTTTTTTATTTCTCTTTTATATTAGATTTTAGTTAAATCCGTAGATCTTCTGTGCCACTACATACATACCGGAGAACAGCTTTCTTCCGAATTTGCCCGGGATGTTTGACAGAAGGCCAAGCAGACCGTAACGGAGGGCTTTGTAGATGCCCTTATCGGTATCTTTAATGTACTGCATGAGTTCTGCTCTCTTCTGCAGGTTTTCCTCCGTGCCGGAGCGCACCAGCATGATAGAGGACACGATAGTGATGATATCCAGATAGCTCATCATGTATCTGCGAATCTTGCGGTTCGGGAACTTGGCCTCATGCATTACATCCACCATGAGCTTATTCACGCGGAGCTGCTGATCGATTCGGCGGATCATAACAGCCTCGTTTACGGACTG
>JAGHUU010000242.1 GCA_018064695.1 Candidatus Blautia equi
TCCCAGTTTCTGTTGATAGGTTTCTTTCGGATGGCTTCGAGTACAAGGAATACCAGGCGGCCGCCGTCGAGGGCCGGGATTGGGAGGAGGTTCATTACTCCAAGGTTTGCTGAGAGCATAACAGCCATGTTCAGCATATTCATCCATACAATAAGGGCTCCCTCTTTCTTGCTGACTTCATAAGTCTCCCCAATTGCATCCACAACGCCCACCGGGCCTGACATATCTTCCATTCCCACTTTTCCGGTGAACATCCCCTTCAGACTCTGCAGCGTAGTGCGGATCATATACTTCACTTCAATGGCTCCATACTTCACCACATTCCCAATACCATCCACCTTCTGGGTCCCAATATTATATCCAAAGCCGGATCTTGGCGTGCGGTACTCTCCCGGAACGACCGTAGCATAATACTCCAGTCCATTATGAACATAAGTAATATCCCTCGGCTCCTCCGTGAGCGGATGCTCCTGAATATACGCATCATACACTTCCGCCTCAGCCACATCCACACCATCGATCTGTGTAATGACATCTCCCGGCTGCAGTCCTGCTTCCTCAAGCGCCATGCCCGGAATCAGGCTGGCGATCTCCATGGTATCCACACTGGTGCGGTTGAATCCCAGCAGATATCTCACAGTCACATCCGGCATGTAGGATATCTCCTGAATTTCTCCATCCCGCAGCACCTTCATGGAGATCTCATCCTCTGTCAGCGCATTGAGATAACTGTACACATAAAGATCCTTGCCAAGATCGATCTTATATCCCTGAAACTCCGTAATAATATCACCGGTGCGAAGACCTGCCGCCTCAGCCGCAGAGCCTTCCTCCACGCTCATAACCTCCGCCGGGCAGTATCCCATAAATCCCACAATAATGGCAGAGAGCACAAACGCAAGAAGAAAATTAAAGATCGGGCCCGCCGCCACTGTGGCGATTCTTCCCAGAATAGGAGCGGAATTAAAAGAACCTTTCAGTGTCTCCTCATCCGTATCCTCGCCCAGCATGGCACAGGATCCGCCCAGCGGTAAAGCCTTCCAGGAATACCTGGTCTCACCGATCTGCTTACTTAAGATCCTTGGTCCCATACCAAGAGAAAACTCAACTACTTTAATCCCGCTGAGCTTGGCAAACAGGAAATGCCCGAACTCATGGATCAGAACGATCGCGCTGAAAATGATAAGCGCAAGAATAATACGCAAACAACCACCTGCTTTCAAAACATATATATCGATCAGCAAAGAACTCTTTCTTTACCCTAAAAGCCGATTAAAGTCCGGAAACCTGACTCTCCACAAACTCATAAGTCTCCTGCTCTGTCTCAAGGATCAGATCCAGATCCGGATTCTCCTTCACCTTATGTGCCTCCATAGAAGCCTGGATGAGCGCATAGATATCCAGGAATCCGATCTCCTGGCGAAGGAACTTGGCAACCGCGCGTTCGTTTGCCGCATTAAATACGGTAGGCATGGTTCCGCCAATGCGGGATGCCTGAATGGCCATAGGAAGACCCAGGAAGGTATCCATATCCGGCTCCTCAAAAGTGATCTGCTTAAGAGCCGCAAAATCCAGTCTGTCTCCCGCTAAATATCTTCTGTGCGGATAGTAAAGCGCATACTGGATAGGAAGGCGCATATCCGGCGTGCCAAGCTGTGCCATAATGCCGCCGTCCACAAACTCGATCATGGAGTGGATCACGCTCTGGGGCTGAACCACAACCTGGATCTGATCCAAATCCATGCCAAAGAGCCATTTTGCCTCCATAACCTCCAGACCTTTATTCACAAGCGTTGCGGAATCCACAGTGATCTTCTGACCCATGACCCAGTTTGGATGCTTCAGTGTATCCGCAAGGGTCACCTTCTTGAGATCCTCTGTCTTTCTTCCGCGGAAAGGACCGCCGGAAGCTGTGATAAGCAGCTTATGGATCTCCTTATGGTGTTCTCCGTTTAATGCCTGGAAGATAGCACTGTGCTCGCTGTCCACAGGAAGGATCTGTACACCCATCTCCTTAGCCAGCGGCATAATGATATGTCCGGCAGTAACCAGTGTCTCTTTATTGGCAAGGGCGATATCTTTGCCTGCTTTGATAGCCTCAATAGTAGGACGAATTCCGATCATACCCACAACTGCGGTAACCAGAATCTCAGTCTCTGGCATGGCAGCCACCTCAAGAAGGCCCTCCATACCGGTCACAATGCGCACATCCAGATCTGCAACCTTATCGCGCAGTTCCTTAGCCGCCTCCTCTTTCATCACCGCAACAAGCTTTGGATGAAACTCTCTGATCTGCTCCTCCAGCTTTTGAATATTGCTGCCGGCGGTGATACCCAGTACTTCCAGATCCCCGTTGGCTCTCACTACATCTAATGTCTGTGTTCCTATGGATCCGGTGGATCCAAGAATCGCGATCTTCTTCATATCTCTGCCTCACTTAAATATGTAAAATCAGTTTTGCAAGAAAATAAATAACCGGTGCCGTAAAGATCACGCTGTCAAAACGGTCCAGAATACCGCCGTGTCCCGGAATCAGCTTGCCGTAGTCCTTGATCCCCTGGTTTCTCTTGATTGCAGAGGCTGCAAGGTCACCAACCATGGAGATCATGCCTCCCACTGCGCAGATAATAGCGTAACCCGCAATGTCACCTTTGGTAGCCCATGCATAAACAGCACCCAGTGCAGCCGCACCGAGCACACCGCCTACGCCGCCTTCCACAGACTTCTTAGGACTTAATACCGGTGCCATCTTATGCTTTCCAAAGAGCTTACCAAAGCAATAGGCACAGGTATCGCAGCCCCAGGAGCACAGGAAAATGAGCCATACCAGGAACTTGCCGCCCTCCAGGTTTCTGGTGAGCATGATAAAGGAGAGCATCACTGCCACATAGAGAATGCCGAAATATGCCGGCATGATCTGGTTAGCAGTGTACTTAGGATAAGCAAATACATAGACGAACATGATAAGGATCAGTCCTCCAATGACAGCCATCATGCCGTAACGCTCAAAATCCACAAAAGCAGCCACATAGTAGAGAACTGCACTGAAATATCCCACGATCTCAAGGATCTCAAATTTGTCTTCCCGCACCTTCATCACGCGGTAAAGCTCCTGCATACCGATGAGAGAAATGGCCAGCAGTGTGAAGAACAGCACATAGCCGCCGGTAAGGATGGTCACAAGTGCCAGGATCACCAGCAGAATTCCACTTAAAAGTCTTGTCCAGAACATCAGCCTTCCTCCTTTACCCCACCGTATCTGCGGTCTCTTCGGTTATACTGCTCAATGGCCTTGATAAGCTCCGCTTTATTAAAATCAGGCCATGCCACATCTGTAAAATAAAACTCTGTATAGGCCAGCTGCCAGAGCAGGTAGTTGGAAAGTCTCTGCTCACCGCTGGTTCTGATAAGGAAATCAGGATCCGGAATGCCTGCGGTATCCAGATAGCTCTCAATGGTATTTTCCTGAATATCCTCCGGAAGGAGTTTGCCCTCGGCAACATCCTTGGCCATCTTCTTCATACCGCGGGTGATCTCATCGCGGCTGCCGTAGTTCAGGGCGATCTGGAAGTGCAGCTCGTTATAGTCCTTTGAGAAATCCTCCAGCTTAATGATAGCCTCCTGAATATCAGGATCAAAGGCGGTGATGTCTCCGATGATCTTTACACGCATCTTATTCTTCTCGGAAATCTTAATGCATTTCTTAAGATATCCGCGGAACAGCTTCATAAGGCCCTCCACTTCCTCTCTGGAGCGCTTCCAGTTTTCGGTGGAGAAGGCGTATACGGTCAGATATTTGACACCCAGCTCCTTCATATCATCACAGATGGTCTCTAAGTTTGCACAGCCCTTTACGTGGCCATAGCTTCTTGGCATTCCCTTTGCCTTTGCCCAGCGGCCGTTGCCGTCCAGAATAATGGCAATATGATTTGGTACATTCATTTCAATACCTCCGACAGGGAAGGTTTCCCTGCTTCTCTGATTCTAAATATAGTGAAAAAGAGCCAGCAGAACGGGCTCTTTTTCTTTATACACAGTATCTTATTTTCCTAATATGAAAACAATGTCCGTTAATTATACAGTCATGATCTCTTTGGATTTCTTCTCTACTGCTGCGTCGATATCCTTGATGTATTTGTCGGTAAGCTTCTGCACTTTATCCTCAAGACCCTTGATATCGTCCTCGGAGATATCCTCCTGTTTGGAGAGCTTTTTAAATGCATCGTTTGCATCACGTCTTACGTTGCGGACAGCAACCTTGGCAGCCTCTCCTTTTTTCTTAACGTCTTTTACAAGCTCTTTACGACGGTCCTCGGTAAGCTCCGGAAGAACGAGGCGGATCACTTTACCATCGGTGTTAGGGTTCAGGTTCAGGTCAGAGCTCATGATAGCTTTCTGGATGTCCTTGATAAGACGGGACTCCCATGGCTGGATCTGAATGATACGTGCCTCAGGAACGGTAACGTTAGCCACCTGCTGAAGTGGTGTTGGGGATCCGTAGTAGTCAACGGTAAGCTTATCAAGAATGTGTGGGTTTGCTCTTCCGGCTCTGATGGTGCCTAATTCTTTCTCAAAACCGTCCAGGGTCTTTCCCATTTTCTCTTCGTATTTCTTTACTCTCTCATCCATGATCTGATTCTCCTTTTATACTTATTGCGTTCAGTGAACAATTATCAGTCTACAGTAACTCTGGTGCCTTTGAACTGGCCGTGAACAGTATTGACGATGCTGTTCTCCTCCTCCAGTCCGAATACCAGCATAGGCATCTTCTGCTCCATGCACATGATGGAAGCGGTGAGATCCATAGCAGCAAGCTTTTTATCTACGACCTCCTGAATGGATACGGTATCGTATTTCAGGGCTCTGCTGTTTACCTTAGGATCGCTGTCGTAAATACCATCTACTGCTTTTGCAAGAAGGATGGCATCTGCCTCGATCTCCACTGCGCGAAGTACGGTAGCTGTATCTGTGGAGAAGTAAGGATGTCCGGTTCCGCCGGCAAAGAATACGATCTTTCCTGCTGCGAAAGCGGCTTCTGTCTCATCTTTAGAATAGAGCTTTGTAAACGCACCGCATGTGAATGGGGTAAATACCTCTGTCTTAAGGCCTACATAACGGCAGATATCAGAAACATAGATACAGTTCATGATAGTTGCCAGCATGCCGATCTGGTCTGCTTTATTTCTGTCAATGGTCTCGCTGGTTCTTCCTCTCCAGAAGTTTCCGCCGCCAATTACGATTCCTACCTGTAAGCCTTCCTCCACGATAGTTTTGATCTGGTCTGCTACTTTAAGGACGGTAGCCTCATCAAAACCTGTTTTCTTGGATCCGGCAAGTGCCTCTCCGCTGAGTTTTAATAATACTCTTTTCATATTGTTCTCCTGCGTATCTGGTTTTTTCTTTTTATTTTACCACACTCCGGCCACAATTTCATTACCGTTTTCATCAACTGTGGTGGAAACTGTGAAGCCATCGTAATAATGGTAACCGGTCTCGCCGGTCTCAGGCTCGTTTTCATAGGTGGTTCCGTTCGGCTCGCCGACAGCTGCGATGAGTGCGCTGAGCGGTCTGCCAATGCAGCCTGCTGCAGCTGCGACCATTGGATTTTCCTCCTCTTCCTCCGGTACATCCGGGATAATGGAAGGCGCCTCAGGAGTTTCCGGTGCAGGATCCTCGATTGGGGTGTTCTCCTCAGGCTGCTGAGGCTGTTTATTATAATCCTCATCCTGGTAGCCGTAGTCATCATCGTCATAGAGAAGGCCAAGTCTTCTCTTAACCTCTTCCAGTGTGGATACCTCAGGGGTGTTTACACCGGTGATGTAGCGGGCATATGGGATGCCTGCCTGACCAACGCCATCCATGCAGAGGGTGATCTGTTTGATGGTATTCAGAGGCAGTTTACGGAAGAAGCACTCGTTTCTGCCTTCCTCGGAATAGCCGATACGGATATCATAGAGTGCATCCTCATCGCCTTTTTCAAAGTAATAAACGGCCTGCTCGGTCTCTTTTAATACAAAGGAAGTTTCTACCAGCTCTTTGCCCCAGTCATCATCGTCGGTGTTCGGACGAATGTAGATGCGGTTCACTTCTCCGCCGGTTCTGTTGATGATGGTCAGCTTTTCAGCGGTTTCGCTCTTCTGACCGATCACGTTCTTCTCTTCCTCTTCTTTATCTTCTTTTTTGTTCGGGTCTGTTTTTTCCATCTCCACCAGGTTCTTTGGTTTCTGGGTTGGTTCCGCAGGGGCGATGGTTACAGTTACCTCCGGTACTTCCTCCACCGGCGGCTCTTCTTTTCCGCAGCCTGCAAAAAGGAGGCTGCATGACAACAGTCCCGCAAAGATCATCATTCTTTTCTTCATATTACTTTTTACCCTCCATTACAGGAAAATTATCTTTCCTTCCCCTATGATAAGTTCTGACCCTTTCAGAAGCTCATATAAAAAAATAATTTTCCCCTTTATACTCCTCGTAATCATTATACAGAGTCTCTGCATCTTGTCAACAAATGCCCCGGAAGTTCACACAAAATTTAGACTTTCGTTAAAGTTCCGGACACTTTAAAACCATGCAGATCAATACATTTTCTGCACTTTAAAATCGCGCTCTGCTTCTCTTCTCTGATCCTTCTTGGCAATGTCCTCTCTCTTATCATAGAGCTTCTTACCACGTGCCAGACCGACCTCCACTTTTACCAGGCTGTCTTTGAAATAAACCTTAAGAGGCACCAGTGTGAGGCCTTTCTCCTTGATCTTTGCCTCGATCTTATTGATCTCATAGCGGTGAAGGAGCAGCTTTCTGATACGGAGCGGATCTTTATTAAAGATGTTTCCCTTCTCGTATGGGCTGATGTGCATGCCGTACACATACACCTCGCCTCGCTCTACACGGATAAAGGATTCCTTGATGCTGCATTTTCCGGAGCGGAGAGATTTCACCTCTGTGCCGGCCAGAGAAATACCAGCCTCATAAGTATCCTCTATAAAATAATCATGATATGCCTTTTTGTTGTTGGCAATGAGATATTCCCCTTTTTTCTTTGCCATAGCATCCTCCTGTCAGACTTCCTCCGCTTCCAGCACAAAGTCGATGGTTTTTGCCACGGTATCGGCGGCATCCACGCGGACTCTGACCTTCTGTCCAAGTCTGTATACTTTCTTTCTCATTTCTCCCCGGAGCTCGTAGGTCTCCTGGTCAAATTCGTAATAGTCATCTCTCATGGATGAGATATGTACCAGTCCCTCCACCGTATTCGGAAGCTCCACATAGAGGCCCCAGCCGGTGACGCCGGATATGATTCCCTCATAGGATTCTCCCAGGTGATAGGACATATATTCTGCTTTTTTCAGTTTGTCGGATTCTCTCTCCGCCTCATCGGCCCTTCTCTCGCAGATGCTGGACTGCTGTGCTACCTCATCGAGAATCTCTTTATAGTGCTCTGTCTTTCCCTCCCTTGCCAGTCGGCCTCTCAGGTTATCGCGGATGATGCGGTGGATTTGCAGGTCCGGATAGCGGCGGATCGGTGAGGTGAAATGACAGTAATATTTTGCTGCCAGACCAAAATGGCCGGTGCATTCTGTGGTGTATCTGGCCTGCTTCATGGTGCGAAGTGCCAGTCTTGAGATCATGGCTTCATTTGGAAGGCCTTCGATCTCTGCCAGGATCTCCTGAATCTCCTTAGGTGTGATCTCCTCCCGGGCTTTCTGTACATGCACGCCCTGGTTGTGGATCAGGGTCAGAAGGTTTTCCACCTTCTCCGGATCCGGGTTCTCATGGGTACGGTATACAAAAGGATATTCGCCCTTACAGTACTCCTGTGCAACGGTCTCGTTGGCAAGGAGCATGAAGTCCTCGATGATCCTTGTAGCCACATTGGCCTCATAAGGTTTGATATCAATGGCTCTGCCGGCCTCGTTTAAGATGATCTTGCTCTCCGGGAAGTCGAAATCTATAGAACCTCTGTTGTGTCTCTTCTCTCTTAAAAGAGCGGAAAGCTCCTTCATTAAGAAGAACATCGGCACTTCCTCTTTATAGCGCTCCTCCGCCTCAGGGTCTGTGCCCTCCAGAATGTTCTTTACCACGGTATAGGACATTCTCTCGTTTACACAGATCACGGTCTCTGCGATCTTATGGTTGACTACCTGACCTTCCTCATTGAT
>JAGHUU010000219.1 GCA_018064695.1 Candidatus Blautia equi
GGCGTCAGGGCAAACATAACCAGGGAGGATATCACACCTAAAACAAAGGAAAGCTTCATAACACGGTCTCCATAAAGTTTTCCTCTCTCCAGATTTCCGGCTCCCAGCTCGTTTCCGACCAGGATTCCGCCGCCTGCGGAAAGACCGTTGCAGGCACAGCAGATCAGGTCACGGACAACTGCCGTCACAGAGTTGGCTGCTGCGGCATCGGTTCCCATGTGTCCCATGAAGGCGGAGTAAGAGGTGAATCCCACACCCCAGAGAAGGCCTGCGCCAAGCAGTGGGAAAAAGTTTTTGTAAAAGTCTTTATTCAGCAGTTTGTTCCGCACAAACAGGCGGGTGAGATCCGGATTGATGTAATCCGCTCTGGCAGAGACCACCAGACACGCACCCATCTCCACAATTCTCGCGGAAAGGGTAGCCAGCGCCGCACCGCGAACGCCCATGGCAGGCAGGCCGAACATACCAAAGATGAAAACTGCATTGAGCACGATGTTCAGGATCACGGCGGCCGTGCTGATCTTGGCTGTCATAGCAGCGTGGTCACTGACCTTCATAATAGCCAGATAGCACTGGGAAATACCGGTGAGCAGGTAGGACCATCCGGCAATGCGGAGGTAGCCGCAGCCGATGGAGATGAGCACCTCCTCGTTGGTGAAGATCAGCATCATGTATCTTGGGAAGATCACGCATCCTATGAAGAACAGGATAGAGGTGATGCCGCTGATGCGGAGCATAAGGCAGAAGATCTCATTCAGGGTCTTCTTATCTTTTCTGCCCCAGTACTGGGCACCCAGAATGGTACCTGCTGATACTACCGACATGATGATCATGTTCTGGATAAACTGGATCTGGGTAGCCAGAGATACTGCTGACATGGAATCCTGATCCACGCTTCCAAGCATCAGGGCATCCGCCGCAGCCACGGCCGCAAGCATCACGCTCTGAAAGGCAATGGGCAGGGTCAACTCCATCAGTTTTTTATAAAAAGCTCGATCTCCAAATAAACGGTCTTTCATGTTCTTTTAAGTTCGGGAAAATACACCGATTCCTCCTTTGTTTATTATGTCCATTATATCGGAAGTTCTGTTCCGGCGAAACAAAAATATTTCCTGTCTGATACCCAGTTTTTGCGCAGGTCCCGGTGCCCGCGTTTTCTGCCCCGTTTCTGGTCATTTATTGCGAAATACTATTTATTACAAGCGAACATCTCCCCGACACATTGACGTATTTTTCTCTTATCAGTAAAATAATGCTATCCTAATAAAACTTGGAAAGGAGCTCCACATGAGAATTTTTGAAGGTTTTCAGAAGGGTGTGAATCTGGGCGGCTGGATCTCCCAGTTTGACAAATACGACACCCATCACTTTGAAACATTTATCACCAAAGAGGACATCGCCTTTATTGCCAGCCTTGGCTTTGACCATGTGCGCGTACCTGTAGATTACATCGTCCTTGAGGATGAGGAGGGCAATTATATTGAAAGCGGCTTCCAGTATCTTGTAAACTGCTACAACTGGTGTGCCGAGTACGGTCTTCACATGCTCATCGACCTCCACGAGTGCTTTGGCTACTCCTTTGACCCGCTGAAGGACATCGACAGAAAGAAATTCTTCTACGATGCAGCACTTCAGGAGCGTTTCCTGAACCTGTGGAAACAGATCGCCATGCGCTTTAAAGACGCACAGGCTACCGTAGCTTTCGAGCCATTAAATGAGGTTGTTCTTTTTGAGGTATCCGATGCCTGGAACGATCTGGTAAGACGCTACATCCAGACCATCCGCGCCATCGCTCCGCAGTCCTACATCGTTATCGGCGGTGTACAGTACAATCACGTAGGCAACGTAAAGCTTCTGGATCCTCCGTATGATGACAAGATCGTCTACAACTTCCACTGCTACGAGCCATTTATCTTCACCCACCAGGGTGCTTACTGGGTAGACTACATGCCTAAGGATTTCCGCATCACCTACACGCTTCCTATCGAGGAGTATCGTAAGCTCTACGAGGAAGTTTTAGATACCCACGGCGGCGTATGCTTCCGCGACGACGTGACAGAGCTTGGACCGGAATTCTTTGAGATCATCTTCAAAGAGGCTCTGGACGCAGCTGAAAAATACAACGCTCCTCTCTACTGCGGTGAGTACGGTGCCATCGACCTCTCCGACAACCCATCCAAGATCCGCTGGCTGAAGGACATCCATACCGCATTTAAAAACCACGGTATCGGCCGCGCACTCTGGAACTATAAGGAGAAAGACTTCGGCTTTGTGGACGAATCCTTCAAAGAGGTTCAGGAAGAATTCATCCGCTGCTTGTAATTTCGGAAAAAGTTGTATAAACTTTATTTCATAAAAAACTTATTTAAGGAGGGCATGCAGCATGCAGGCATTTATCAACAGCGCAGCTGACCTTTGCACACAGGTTGGCGGCAAAATCGTTCTTGCGGTTCTCGTATTCATCATCGGCCGCATCATCATCAACAAACTTGTATCCGTTCTTAACAACAGCAAGATCTTTGAAAAAGCAGACGGCGAAGTAAAAACCTTCACCATGAGCTTCGTAAAGATCGGTCTCACCGTGATCCTTGTGATCTCCATCATCAACATCCTTGGCGTACCAATGGCATCTGTAGTTACCGTTCTTGCTTCCGCAGGCGTAGCTGTAGGTCTGGCTCTCCAGGGCGCTCTTTCCAACCTGGCAGGCGGCATCATGCTTCTCTTCTTCCGTCCTTTCAAAGTAGGCGATTTCATTGAAGCATCCGGCGCTGTAGGCGTAGTTAAAGAGCTCACTCTTTTCTACACTGTTGTTACCACTGTAGACAACAAATCCATCACCGTTCCAAACGGCAGCCTTATGAACGCAAACATCATCAACTACTCCGCTGAGCCACTTCGCCGTGTAGATCTCACCTTCGGCTGCGGCAAGGGCGAGGATCCTGAGAAAGTTCAGAACATCATGGTTGATGTAATGAAGAAAAATCCTAAGGTTCTCAGCAATCCTGATGCACCATTCGCACGTCTCTCCGGCGGCTCCAACGAGGCTATGGAGTTCACCGTAAGAGCATGGGTAAACGGCGCAGACTACTGGACCGTATACTTCGATCTC
>JAGHUU010000315.1 GCA_018064695.1 Candidatus Blautia equi
ATGGAATAGTACGGTGTGCCGTCCTCGTAAGCAAAGTGATAGGTCTGGGATACGCGAACCGGACCGTGATTTCCCTCAGAAGGAGCGATAGCGGTGAACGCGCCTTCATAAACTTCGTCAGAAAAAGAACCTTTTACTGTGAAGGAATAGGCTCCTTCGAAAGAGGGCATAAATCGCACGCGGTAGATACCGTCTCCGTCATAGAAGCCATCCACGGTCTTCACTTCGTTTTTATGGACAAAGGTTCCCTGCACAGCATAATCCGTAAACGGATTTCCATCTGCCTTTCCCGGCATGGACGCCTCAAATACGCCCCATTTTTCTACTTCTTTATTATATTTTAATTCACTCATTTTTTTCCCCCACATCTCATGACAGAATTTACATAAATGCATAATAACATGTTTCAGGTTCCTGTCCCGAAGGTGAGATTATGTCAGGAGATCAATAAACGATCTGTTCTTTTACAGGTGCTGCGAATGGTCCGGGGATGATCTCTGCTCCGCGGTGTGCACCAAGGTAATCGGTGTTGAAGATGATCTCGGATCCGTCAGGATTCTCAAATCTCTGCTCAGGCTCAAAGGCTTTTCCAAGGACATCAGAAGTGATGAGCTCTACCTGGAAATCTTTTACGAAATCATACATGTTGGTGGAGAGAACATACCGGCCGTCCACTTCCTTAAGGTCGATCTGAATCTGACCCTCGGTGTCAATAAGGTTGTGTTTCTCGTTTTTATATGCAGCAGCGCCGGCAAGATATGCATTGCCCTCTACCCATACAGGAAGTGCTCTCCAGTGAGCAGGCTCAATGCCCTTCATATCAGGGGTATCGTTGTCCATATCAAACCAGGAGATCCACTCATCGTAGGTTACATAGTCGTCCATGATTTTGGTACCAACCTGACGGTTCTCGGTGAAGTATTTCTCCTCGCTGTCGCTTCTGATCACCATATCCTCTGCAGGCCATCTCTGAACAAAGATGTTGTTGTAGAAACGGTCATCGCCGTGAAGAATGGTCATAAAGCCCATAACCTCTGTGCGGTGTGGGATGTGATATGGGGTAAATCTCTGACGATATACGCCCTCAACAGTGGAGTCGCAGCCGCCGCCAACGGAGGTGAAGGATCCGCAGATCAGGTTGTGAACCATGGCAACACCCTCGGTAGCCATACGGAGGGAAACATCGGAGAGAAGCAGGTTGTGGTCGATGAGGGTAGGACCGTGTCCAACCTCTACGAAGATATCCTGGCTCATCATACCGCCCTTCAGTGGCTTAGCGAAATCAGGCTTCTGGTTGTCATGCATCAGGTTCTGGCTGATACGGGTGCCCTGTGCTTCCCAGTCTGTCCAGATACCCATGGTGCTGTGATGGATATGGTTGCGGCGCATGATAACGTCGATTGCAGCGTGCAGCTTGATACCGGAGATCTCAGCTCCGCCAAGCTCCATCATGTTGTTGATATGATGGATATGGTTGTCCTCGATGATGGAGAATACGCAGCCCATACGTCCGATGATACCACCCTGCTCGCAGTGATGGATGTTGTTTCTGCGGATGATGTGGCTTCCCACTTTTTCTTTTACCCAGCCATGATACTGACCGCGGCAGACAGCGTCACGCTCCATCTGGGTAGGACTCTTTACGTGTTTGTAGGTGAAGTAGTGGTTGTTATCAGGATCCAGATATTTGCCAAGGCCGATACCGGAACATTTACTGTTGGAGATCTCGCAGTCCTCAATGATCCAGCCCTTGGACCAGTGTGGTCCTACCATACAGTTCTGATATGCTGCAGGCGGTGCCCAGTTGGTAGCTGCTTTTGTAATTACAAAGCCGTGAACGGTGATGTAGCCGATGCCGGTCTCTTCCGGAACAAAGCACTGCTCACGAACGTTCATCTCTACATTCTCTTCATTAGGATTCTTGCTCATGAAGTTTGCATAGAAAACGGTGCGGCCGTCCTTCTGCTCTGCAAACCATTTGGAGCGGGATGCTTCCGGCTCCCAGGAGCACTCGTAGATCTCAGCGTCGATAACTTCCTGAACGGAAGCTGCCTCGTAGAGCATCTTGTCATTGAGATATACAGCGCCGGTGTGTTTGGTGCGGCCTGCAAAATACCAGTCACCGTATACATAAGTGGTGTATGGATTGAAGCTGCCAAAGATGGAATTGTCCACGCTGGTGGTCCATACATCGCCCTGATACTGGGTCCAGCCCTTCAGTTCCTCAGCACCGGTGATGACAGCGCCAAGAGGCTCAATACTGGTGTAGGTGATGCGGGCATCCTCGGTACCTGCGTTGATCGGGTTTACGTACTCGCGGTAAATGCCGGGTGCTACCAGAACCTCATCGCCCGGCTTTGCAATTTTTGCAGCTTCCTGGATGCAGCGGAAAGGCTTAGCTTCGGTACCGTTGCCTGCCAGAGGGGCATTGGCATTAACATAATATTTCATGTAAAAATCCTCCTTGATTTATAAAGATCCTGCTCTTTATCATAAGTTCATCTTAATGGTTTTTGCCTTTCATGTCTAGGACGGACTTGCCCCGTTGTTCTTATTTTTTATGTTGCTCAGATTTTGTTTGATACCGTTCTTTTCCTATGCTATAGTGGATAAAAACGGTGAAACGAAGGACTGAATAACTATGTATACAGCGGCCAGAGTGATACAGTACCTGGGAATCGCCTTCATGCTGTGGGGATTTTTTAAGATCTATTCCAAAAAGCTCTCTTATCAGAAGCAGCTGCTCCTGATCGTTCTCTGTGCGGTGCTGATCAATCAGATCGGCTATGCGCTGGAGATGGAATCCACCACACCGGAAGCCGCCCTTACCAGTATCAAATTTGCATATGTGGGAAAACTGATGGCTGAATTCGGCATCTTTTTCTTTGTAATGGCTTATTGTAAAGTGAATATACCCAAATGGATCACGCGGGTGCTTCTGGCACTGCATTTCCTGATTCTGGGAATGGTATGGACCTGTGACAAACATAACCTCTATTACAGCAATATTTCTTTTACCACAGAGGGCTTTTTCCCCCACGTGGTGCTGAAGCACGGCATTTTTTATAACCTGTTCATGGCGCTCACCTTCGGATATATGATCATTATGTTTGCTGTCAGCACCCAGCGCCTCATTCTGGCTAAGGGCAGCCGTGAGAGGACCCGTATGGTCTTCATGATGCTCGTTCCTGTTTCCTTTGTGAGCGGTCTTCTCCTGTTTCAGTCAGGGGTGACCAGAGGATACGATACCACTGCTTTAGCCTATGTTTTTTCCAGCGTGATCCTGCTTCTGGCACTTTTAAGATATGACCTCATTGATGAGGAGGAGCTGGCAAAGGACATCATTATCGATGAGCTTGGCGAAGCCGTCTTTGTGCTGGATAAGAAAGACCATCTGGTTTACCAGAACAAAAAGTTCCGCGCCCTCTTTTCAGACAGCAGACACCGTGAGAATTCGGAATTCATTCTTGCCATCCAGGAGTTTGCGCGGAGGGAGGAAGAATATAAATCCGGTGGTACCTTCTATAAGATCCTCAAAGAGATCATCATGGTGGAGGGTCACTATCTGGGCTGCATCTACATGCTGCATGATGTCACCGACTTTAACAAGCGTATGGCTCTCATTGAGCGATATAATACGGAGCTGGAAGCTGCCGTTGAGCAAAAAACAAAGCATCTGCAGAAAATGCAGGATCAGCTGGTTCTTGGTATGGCAGATATGGTGGAGAACAGAGATTCCAACACCGGCGGTCATATTAAGAGGACCAGTGAGCTGGCAAGGATCTTTGCAAAACAGATCTCCAGAGACAAATCATTGAATCTGGACAGAAAATTCTTTGACGACATCATCAAGGCGGCACCTATGCACGACCTTGGAAAGATCACCATAGATGATTCGATCCTGAAAAAGCCGGGCGAGTATACGCCGGAAGAGTATGCAAATATGAAGAAGCATGCGGAGATGGGCGGCACAATCGTTCACCGTCTGTTCCAGGGCGTGGAGGATGACCATCTGGTCCGCATCACTGAAAATATCGCCCATTATCATCATGAAAACTATGACGGAACCGGATATCCGGATGGCCTGAAGGGTGAAGAGATTCCATTTGAAGCCAGAATTATGGCGGTGGTGGATGT
>JAGHUU010000021.1 GCA_018064695.1 Candidatus Blautia equi
AATGTAGCTACCACAGTTACTCTGCTTTCCTGGCAGTTTAAAGCAACTGATAAATATCACGCATCCTACGTGAAATAATTCCTGAACATAAGAAAAGGAGAATCACACAATGAAAAAGAATATGCTTATGAAAGTTCTGGCTCTTACCGTAGCCGGAAGCATGATTTTTGCAGCACCTGCACTTACCATGGCAGAGGCTGAGACCGAGGCCGCTGATGCAGTTGAGGCAGTAGAAGAGGAAGCTCCTCTTCTGGTAGGCGTTGAGACCGAGGAGGCCTTCACCGCTGAGATGAAAAACTCCACCGGAAAAGACATCGTTGGAATCGAAGTAAAATACACAGAGGATGAGGACTACATTGAGGACCGCAACCTTCTGGAGTACGAGTTCGTCCTTCTTGACGAGGAAGCTGAGGCAGAGGAAGAGGGCGTAGAGGAGACCGAAGAAGAGGCTCCTGTAATCAAAGACGGCGAGTCCTTCCTTCTTTCCTACGATCAGGAAATGATCGAGGCTTTCCTTACCGAGGAAGAAGAGGAAGAGGCTGAGGCAGCTGAAGAAGAGGCTGCTGAGGAAGAGACCGCAGAGGAAGCTGAGGCTGAGGAGGATGAGGAAGCTCCTACCTTCACCATCCGTCTTACCTTTGACGATGAGAAGACCGTTGAGCTTCACGATGTAGCTCTTGATGATATGGAAAAAGCTGAGATCTCCATGGACGGCGATGTTGCATACGTTGTATACGAGAGCATCAAAGAGGAGAAAGAGGTTAACACTCTTGAGGCTGAGAAAGCTATCGCAGCTGCAGCTGAGGCAGCTCTTTATGTTGTAAACACTGCTGAGGTATCTTACGATTCCGATTACTCCTACAGCGACAACAGCAGCTCTAACAACAGCAGCTCTAACAACAGCGGCAATACCAATTCCGCTCCTGCTGAAACTCCAGCTGAGACTCCGGAAGAGACCCCAGCTGAGACTCCTGATAACGGAACCGGCGATGACACCTGCCTTGAGGGCGGCGTTATTGTAGACGATGGCGGAAACGATTCCTGTCTTGAGGGCGGCGTTATCGTAGAGGATACCACTCCATCCGGCGATTCCTGCCTTGGCGGCGGCGTTATCGTAGAGGATACTCCTTCTTCCAATGACACCTGCCTTGAGGGTGGAGTCATCGTAGAGGAGTCCTCATCCAACGATGCATGCCTTGAGGGCGGCGTTATTGTTGAGGAATAATCGCTGAGATAACATTATAGAAAACAGGCTGTCAGAGTTTTTCCCGGAAACGGGAAAAACTTTATGGACAGCCTTTTTTAAGGAGAAATCTATGTCACTTGTATCGAATCTATTTGTGTTGTTTGTAGTGCTCACACTGGTGATCTATTACATTGTGCCGAAAAAGCTTCAGTGGATGGTTCTGCTGTTCTTCAGCTACCTCTATTACATAGCCGGCGGCGCAAAATACGTATTCTTCATTCTGTTTTCCACCATTGTGACCTATGTGTTTGCATTGCTGATCCAGAACGCACATGACAGTGAGAACCGGAAGAAGTACGCTAAGCTTCTTCTGATCATCGGACTCTGCTGTAACCTGGGTATGCTGGGCGTGGTAAAATATGCCAATTTCTTTATTGAGAACATCAACCTTCTCTTTAAGGCAAATATTCCGGGGCTTTCTATTTTATTCCCGCTTGGTATTTCCTTCTTTACATTCCAGTCCTCCGGATACCTCATTGATGTGTACTGGAAGAGAGTGAAGGCGGAGAAGAATCCATTCCGCTATGCACTTTTTGTATCCTTCTTCCCACAGCTTCTGCAGGGACCGATCGGCAGATATCAGCCTCTGGCAGATCAGCTGTATGTACCGCATGCATTTTCCTTCCTCACCATCTCCCGCGGTGCGGAGCGAATTCTCTGGGGTTTCTGTAAGAAAATGATCCTGGCCGATTGGGCCGGATGCTTTGCCGATGCGATCTGGGGCAACATGGATAAGTACAATGGCATTATGTTCTTTGGACTGATCTTTTACGGCATTCAGCTCTATGCTGACTTCTCCGGAGGTATGGATGTAGTCATCGGTATCGCTGAGATGTTCGGCATCACGCTGGAGGAGAACTTCCGTCGTCCATACTTTGCTGTTTCCATGGCTGACTTCTGGAAGAGATGGCATATGACTCTGGGCGAGTGGATGATGAATTATGTGTTCTATCCGGTTTCCCTCTCCAAATGGATGGTGAAATTCGGCAAATGGAGCAAACAGAAATGGGGCAGAAAACAGGGACGTGTTGTACCGATCGCCCTTGCTGACCTTATTGTGTTCTTCCTGGTAGGTATCTGGCACGGCGCAAGCTGGAAGTATGTGGCATACGGTCTCTTAAACGGTGTCATCATTGCCTTCAGTGAGCTTATGGTAAACCAGTACCGTAACTGGAGAACCAAACTGAATATCAAAGGTACTGAGAAATGGTTTGTGATCTTTGCAGTTGTAAGAACCTATATCATTGTAAACTTAAGATGGTTCTTTGACCGCTCCGATACACTCACCGATGCTTTTTATATGATCAAACAGGCATTCACCCACTTTGATCCTTCCCAGCTGATGCTCATCTCCGCGGGAAGAGGCGGCACCGCCTTTGTGCCGTGGGCACTTCTCATCATTGCGGTTGGCTGTGTGATCATGGTAACTGTGGGCTACTTCCAGGAGAAGGGCTATAAGATCCGCGAATCTCTGGAGAAGCTTCCGCTGCCTGTAACTGTTGGAATTTATATTTTACTGCTGGTTGCGATCGGAATGTTTGGTTCTACTGCGACCCCGAAAGGATTTATCTATGCACAGTTCTAAAAAAATCTTCAGATTTATTGCTGTAATCTGTGTGTTTGCGATTGCCATCTGGGGACTGGATTTCCTGTTATATCCATGCACGTTCATCAGAAATGACCTGCATGCGGTACTGGAAGAGCCAATGGATGACGTATACCTGGGCACCTCCCACGGAAGAATGAACATCGATCCTGACAAGGTGGGAGAGATTACAGGCACCAAGGGTCATGTGCTGGCGGTCGGCGGCGAGTATGCTATCGATGCCTACTATATGACAAAATTAATGATTGAAAAACAGAAACCGAAGAGGATCATCTACGAGGTTTCCCCTGGATATTTCATGACAGAGAAGGAGGAGGGCAACAACTACCTGCTTTTCTATCACGAGTTTCCGCTTTCCATGGCAAAGCTGGAGTATTTTAAAGCGGCGCTCTTTAAAACAAACTTCCGCACCATGCTTTTCCCATGGTATGAATACCCGCTGGACTATGAGCTTGGAAGGATCAGTAAAACTGTATTCCAGAAATGGAATCACAACTATGATCCGGCATACTTAAAGAGCAGCACCCAGGAGTACCATGAAAACGGCTTTATTGAGCGCTATCCGGTAGATACCACCACCATGGCAAAGGATAAGATCACCAGCTTTGACGAGGCGAAGATCAAAACCACCAACATGGAGTATCTGGATAAACTGGTGACACTCTGCCGTGACAATGACATTGAATTTATTGCAGTTACAACGCCAATGCCTCTGGATTCCCTCATTGAGTATGAGGAGGAGTTTAAGGCTGCATGGAAATATTTCGGCAGCTTCTTTGCAGAGAGGGATGTGCAGTACTTTAACTTTAATGTAGAGCTGTTCCAGGCATTTCCGCATGATCTGGAGCTGTTCACAGACTACGACGGTCATATGAACGGAGACGCAGCCAGAGAGTTTTCCACAGTTCTGGGTAAAGTCTTCATGGCCAACAGAAGGGACTAAGAAAGATGAAAAAAGATATTCTTGAGTATCTGGAGCACTCTGCGGAGTGTTTTCCGGACAAACCTGCATTTGAAGATGAAGAGAAAAGCTGCACCTTTAAGGAACTTGTGGAGGCAGGAAGAGTGATCGGTACCGAGCTTGCCGGCAAGATCACCATGAACCAGCCTGTACCTGTCCTTATGGAAAAGAGCGTGGATACCATCAAGCTTCTTATGGGTATCGTGTATGCCGGCGGCTTTTATGTAGTGATGGATGCCACCCATCCTGTGGGCCGACTGAACTCCATTCTTGAGACACTGGACACCGATATCCTCATCTACGAGGAGAAGAACGAGGCTCTGGCAAACGAGCTTGCCTTCACCGGCAGAAGATACGCCAGAGGAGAGTTTGGAAAAGGGGAGGCAGATGCTGCACTCCTTGCGGATGTGCGTTTCCGTCTGAAAGATACAGACCCGCTCTACGGCAATTTCACCTCCGGCTCCACCGGTGTGCCTAAGGGCGTAGTTGTCAGCCACCGCTCCGTTATTGACTTTATCGACTGCTTTACAGATATTTTTGATATCACAGATCAGGACGTGATCGGAAACCAGGCTCCATGGGATTTCGACGTTTCTGTAAAAGATATCTATTCCGGTCTTAAGACCGGTGCTACCGTACAGGTAATTCCAAAGGCTAAATTCTCCATCCCAACCGCTCTTCTGGATTTCCTGGATGAGAGAAAGGTGACCACCCTTACCTGGGCGGTATCCGCACTCTGCATCATCACCACCCTTCGTGGTTTTGAATATAAGATTCCAACCTCCATTAAGAAGGTCCTCTTCTCCGGCGAGGTTATGCCTATGAAGCATCTGAACCAGTGGCGTCAGTATCTTCCTGATGTTACCTATGTAAATCTTTACGGACCAACTGAGATCACCTGCAACTGTACCTACTATGTGGTGGACAGAGAGTTTGATCTGGATGAGAAGCTTCCAATTGGAAAAGCATTCCCTAACGAGACCGTTTTCCTTCTGGATGAGGAGAATCATCTCATCACCGAGGAGGATAAGATCGGTGAGATCTGTGTATCCGGTACGGCTCTGGCCCTTGGTTATTACAATAACTGGGAGCAGACCAACAAGGCCTTTGTGCAGAACCCACTGAATACAAGATATCGCGAGCCTATTTACAGAACCGGCGATTTGGCTTATTATGATAAAGACAGAAACCTTTGTTTTGCCAGTCGTAAGGATTTCCAGATCAAGCATATGGGACACCGCATTGAGCTGGGCGAGGTAGAGCTTGCCATGAACCGTGTGCCGGAGATCATCCGCTGCCTGTGCATGTATGATGAGAAGAAGAGCAAGATCGTAGCGTTCTATCAGGGCGACATCAATAAGAGAGACCTGTTCCGTGCCCTGACTGCTTTCCTTCCGGAGTATATGATCCCGAATGCATACCGCCAGGTAGAAGAGATGCCTCTCAACAAAAACGGAAAGATCGACCGTGCAGAATTAAAAAAATTATATTTTAAATAAAAGGAGAAAAGAACCATGGAAGAATTAATGGAAATTCTTGAGGACATTCGTCCTGACGTAGACTTTGAGGAGTGCACCACCCTGATCGATGATAAGATCCTGGTATCCTTCGACATCCTCTCCATCATCAGCGAGATCAGCGATGCTTTCGACATCACCTTATCCCCTGCTGATATCGTAGCTGAGAATTTCAATTCCGCAGAAGCTCTCTGGGATATGATCTGCAGACTTCGCGACTGATCAGGTATTATTTAGAAGAGGGTTAACATGAAAAAACTGAAACATATTGCAATGGGGCTTTTCCTGATGCTGATGCTGCTCTCCGCAGCCAGCGTTCAGGCTGCACTGCCAACCCCGACTCTGGCAAAGCTGGTATCCGCTCAGGCTACCGGATGTGCCTCCGTACGAATCACCTGGGAGAAGGCTGAAAATGCCTTCTACTACAGAGTATACGGAATGGTGGACGGAAAGTACGTTGGCCTTGGCGTGACCCAGGGAACCTCCATGGAAGTGAAGAGCTCTGAGACCATGCCTCTGATCCCGGGAAAAACTTATCAGTTCACCGTAAGATCCTACAACAGAAACGCAGATAAGACCGAGGTCGTAATGGGACCATATGACCGCAACGGCCTGAAGGTGACCCTGCCAAAACCGGATCTTCCTGCTGTTGGCAATCTCACCGCAACTTCCCTGGATTACAATAAAAACAAGATCTCCTGGGATCCGGTTCCGGGTGCACAGGGCTATCGTGTTTACTATCGTAAGGATGGAAAGCTTGTAGGACTGGTAAAAGGACCTGCCACCTCCTATACACATGTAAG
>JAGHUU010000223.1 GCA_018064695.1 Candidatus Blautia equi
GCGGTAGGGACCGTCTGTTTTACAGGGATCTTATAAGTGATGCCGTTTTTATCATACGGGCCGGAAACGCCGGTCTCCTCGTCATATCCCCGCACCGTGTAAATATAGGTATCCCCGGGGATCATTGGGAATGAAGAAGATTTTTTATGGATAAAGCAGCTGTTGTCCGCTCCGTCTAATGTGGCGATCCTCTTCCAGTTTCCGCCCGGCAGCTTGCTGTATACAAAATAGTTCGAGGCGCCTTTGATCTCCTCCCAGCTGAAAAGCACGGATTCACCGATCATGCGCACACCGGAAAGCTTCGGCGCCGCCAGAGGCATTTTCACGCCGGGAGAAGTATAGCGGATCCAGCTGTAGCCATTCAGGTATGCATTATAGGCTCTGACCGTATAATAATACTTCTCTCCGCTCTCCAGCGGATATTTGGTGCTGTTTTTGTGAGTATAAGTGAGGACATTCGGATCGGTCTTGCCGCATTTGATCCAGTTTCCGGTCTCAGTCTTATAGTACACATAATAGTTGGTGGCTCCCACTGCCTTCTCCCAGCTGATGGTCACAGCCTTTCCGTTAGCGGAAATGTCTTTCAGCTTAGGCGTGTCAGGATTGGTATATACCGTATATCCGGCAGGATCATAGGAGCTCCATACGCGGGATTTGCTGTTGTAGGCTCTGACCGTGTAGATATACTTCTGACCGTATGTAACAGGGAACTGGGCGCCGGAATCGTGAACATACTGCGTGGTGGCAGGGATCGTAACGATTCCGGTCCATTTTCCGTTATCCTTCCGGTAGATCCTATAGTGGGTTGCATTTTCCGCAGGCTTCCACTTCAGTACGATCCTTCCCGGGCTGGTCATTTTAATAGAGGTGACCTCCACCCTGGCAGGAATATTTGCCGGCATCGCAGCCGCACTTACCTCTGCTGTTCTTAAAAATACAACTGATGCAAGCAGAAGCATGCCAAACAGAAATGTAAGAAACAGCGAACTGACCTTTCTTTTATCTCTCTGTACTCTGACCATCTTTTCTTCCCTCAAAACAAAAAACACAGATATAGCAAAAAGGAGCGGAAGCATGATACTCTTCCACTCCTTTCTAACTTCATAAAGCTTATTTCACTACAAAGTTTACGATCTTGTTTGGAACATAGATCTCTTTCACGATATTCTTCTCACCGATGGCACGGATCACAAGGTCGTTAGCCTTTGCGATGGCAAGAACCTGATCTTTGTCTGCATCAGTTGGGATGACGATGGTGCTCTTCAGTTTACCGTTAACCTGAACACCGATCTCTTTGGTAGCATCCACTGCTTTTGCAGGATCAAACTGCGGCCATGCTGCAAGAGAGATAAAGCCTTCTCCGCCGAGCTCCTCCCACATTTCCTCGCATACATGAGGTGCGAATGGGCAGAGCAGTTTGATGAAGATCTTCAGGCTCTCTTTATCGATGGAGCCCATAGCGTAGATATCATTCAGAAGAGTCATCATGCTGGCGATGGCGGTATTGAACTTCATATCCTCAATATCAGAAGTTACCTTCTTGATGGTCTTATGAAGCTTGTTCTCCAGTTCAGCGGATGCAGGGCCGTCGGAAAGCTTCTCGGTCAGAGCTGCAACACGCTCAAGGAATCTCTTACATCCACGTACGGAGCTGTCGTTCCATGGAGTAGCTGCGCCGTAATCACCCATGAACAGGACGTAGGTTCTGAGGGTATCTGCACCAAACTCGTTTACGATATCCAGTGGGTCAATAACATTTCCCTTGGATTTACTCATCTTGTCGCCGTCAGGTCCAAGGATCAAACCCTGTGCGGAACGTTTTGCGTATGGCTCAGGAGTATTTACTACACCGATGTCATACAGGAAATGATGCCAGAATCTGGAGTAGATCATATGTCTGGTAACGTGCTCCATACCGCCGTTGTACCAGTCTACAGGCATCCAGTAGTTGAGTTTCTCCTCAGCTGCAAGGAAATCGTCGTTCTTTGGATCGATGTATCTTAAGAAGTACCAGGAGGATCCTGCCCACTGCGGCATGGTGTCGGTCTCGCGCTTAGCGTCGCGTCCGCACTTAGGACACTTGCAGTTTACATAGGAATCGATCTTAGCCAGTGGGGACTCGCCCTCGCTGCCCGGTACAAAGTTCTCTACCTGTGGAAGACGAAGAGGCAGCTCCTCATAAGGAACAGCTACATCACCGCAGTACTCGCAGTGAACGATCGGGATAGGCTCACCCCAGTATCTCTGACGGGTGAATGCCCAGTCTTTCATCTTGTACTGTACGCCGGCTTTTCCAACGCCCATCTTCTCGATCTCTTCGATCATTCTCTTGATGGAGTCTTTCTTGTTGGTGAAGCCGTTCAGGAATCCGGAGTTGACCATCTCGCCGTCGCCGGTGTATGCTTCCTCATCAATATTGCCGCCTTTGATAACCTCGATGATGTCTGCGCCGAAGGCCTTTGCAAAGTCGTAGTCACGCTGGTCATGTGCAGGTACTGCCATGATAGCGCCGGTACCGTAACCCATCATTACATAGTCTGCAATGAAGATCGGGATCTGTTTGCCGTTGATTGGGTTGATACCCATAAGGCCTTCCAGTTTCACACCGGTCTTATCTTTTACAAGCTGGGTTCTCTCAAACTCAGTCTTCTTATTACATTCCTGTCGGTATGCTTTGATGGCATCCATGTTCCGGATCTTGTCGGCATACTTATCGATCATTGGATGCTCAGGAGCGATTACCATGAAAGTAACACCGAATAAGGTGTCAGGTCTGGTGGTGTATACCTGAAGCTTCTCATCGATTCCCTCTACACCAAAGTCTACCAGAGCACCGGTGGATTTTCCGATCCAGTTCATCTGCTGCTGTTTGATGTTTTCAGGATAATCTACAAGGTCAAGACCTTCCAGAAGCTTGTCGGCATACTGGGTGATACGAAGGTACCATACGTCTTTGGATTTCTGTACTACATCGCTGTGGCAGATATCACATTTTCCACCCTGGCTGTCCTCGTTGGAAAGAACAACTTTACAGGATGGGCAGTAGTTAACCCATGCTTTGTCTCTGAAAGCAAGACCTTTCTCAAACATTTTAAGGAAGATCCACTGGGTCCATTTGTAGTAGTCCTCCTGGGTGGTATCGATAACGCGCTCCCAGTCAAAGGAAAAGCCTACGCTTCTCATCTGCTCGGAGAATCTTTCGATGTTCTTATCGGTAATTACACGTGGATGGTTTCCGGTTTTGATGGCGTAGTTCTCAGCCGGAAGACCGAAGGCGTCAAATCCGATTGGGAAAAGGACATTGTAGCCCTCCATACGGCGTTTTCTGGAAACTACCTCGATACTGGAATAAGCTTTAATATGACCTACGTGCATTCCGGCACCACTTGGGTATGGGAACTCAACAAGACCATAGAATTTTGGCTTATCGGATCCGTCTACGGCACGGAAGATCTTCTCTTCTTCCCATTTTGCCTGCCACTTGCTTTCGATTCGCTTAAAATTATGTTTCATTGGAACTCTCTCCTTCCTGAAAAATCACTTGAAAAATTATATCGGCAGAATAATAGAACAAAGAGTGCTCTGCACTCTTTGCGTGCTGACGCACGCAAGCTTCAGCTTGCAAATTTCCACTGTGCGTCAGTCACATCCCGCCCGGAGGGCTCTTTTATGTCATAGGAATTTCCTATGACATAAAAAAAGCCTGTACCCAACTGGATACAGGCTATCCATGCGGAAGATGGGACTTGAACCCACACAAGCGCAATGCTTACAAGATCCTTAGTCTTGCTCGTCTGCCAGTTCCGACACTTCCGCATATCGCATTTCAATTGGGATTCTTTTTCTTTTCCCCGCGACAAAAGTGAGTATACCAACTTCATGTGGGATTGTCAATCACTTTTTTATAATTATGCAAATTTTTTCTGCCGGAATTATCTTGTCATACTTCTGTTTTCTGCATATAATCTAAAACGGTTCGGAAATACATGTTTTACTATATAATAAGGAGATATTGTTTATGATGACTTATCTGATTGTCTGCCCCATGGTCTTTCTGGCAGGTTTTATTGATGCCATTGCCGGCGGCGGCGGACTCATTTCTCTTCCGGCCTTTATGTTTGCCGGGCTTCCCGTGCATAATGCCATAGCCACCAATAAAATGAGTTCCACCATGGGAACCTCCCTGGCCACCTTCAAGCTTGCCAAAGGCGGCTTCATTCCCTGGAAGCAGGTTCTCTTTTCCATCATAGGTGCTGTGATCGGCTCCTCCTTCGGTGCCAGATGCGCGCTGCTGGTGGATGATTATTATTTCAAGATCACCATGCTGGTGGTGCTTCCGCTTGTAGCTGCCTATGTCCTCTTTGGAAAGGGCATGCAGAAGGAGTACGAGCCATATCCTCTTAAAAAGACCATGCTGCTCAGCACCGTCATTGCGCTGGTAGTTGGTGTTTATGATGGTTTTTACGGACCGGGAACCGGTACCTTCCTGCTGCTCCTGCTCACCACTGTGGCACATGTAAGCTTAAAGCACGCAAACGGTCACACCAAGGCCATCAACCTGACTACAAACATCTCTGCCCTCTCTGTTTATCTGGTAAGCGGCAAGGTGCTGCTGCCCCTTGGCATCATTGCCGGATGCTTCAACATTGCCGGTAACTACCTGGGCATCACCCTTTTCACCACTAAGGGCACCAAGATCGTACGTCCATTTATGCTTGTGGTTCTGACCATCTTCTTTATCAAGGTCCTCACAGAGGTTCTTTAAAACGGCAAAGCGTCTGCAGTGATCCGTCACCTCGCAGGCGCTTTTTTCATGCGTTTTATTTAAGAAACAAAAAAAGAGCTAAGCTGTTAAGCTTAACTCTTAGTCATGCGGAAGATGGGACTTGAACCCACACAAGCGCAATGCTTACAAGATCCTTAGTCTTGCTCGTCTGCCAGTTCCGACACTTCCGCATATCGCATTTCCGGGAGGCTCTCCCTCGCGACAAGAGATACTATATCAAACTCGTTTCCAAAAGTCAATCACTTTTTTTATTTTTTTTATTGTACTTTATACTCTGCATTCAGTATAATAATCGGAGAGAAAAACTCTGAATTATGAACGGAGCATACTATATGGATTTTCGTGAAATCAATTACATTCTTGCAATTGCCAGACATCAGAATATCACCAGGGCCGCCGACTCCCTTTTTATCAGTCAGCCCACCCTCAGCAAGTTCCTGATCTCTCTGGAGAATGACCTGGGTCTCAAGCTCTTCCGCAAGGTGGGACATAAATATTTCCTCACCTACGCAGGGGAACGATATGTGGCTAAGGCCTCCGAGATCCTTCGCCTTAAACAGGACCTTGATGGGGAATTATCAGAGATCCGGAAAACAAATGCCGGTACCCTCTCCATTGGGTTCACGCCGCTTCGCTGTACCTACATGCTGCCGGCCGCACTGCCCATCTTCCGCGAAAAGTATCCGAATGTGAAACTGAATCTCACAGAGGCCGTTTCCTCTGAGCTGGATAACATTCTGGCAGGAGGTAAGCTGGAGGTCGGTTTCTCCCTTCGTCCGCTGCAGGCCAATCCCCGCATGGACTATGAGACCATCATGACAGAACAGCTCTATCTCTGTACAAAGAAAGGCCACCCGGTATCACGGTTCGCCATCCGGGAAGCCGGCGAGAAATATCCCCGTCTGGATCCTTCCCTCTTAAAAGATGAGTGCCTGCTCCGGCTCACTTCTGCCCAGCGCACAGGCAGCATTCTGGACAATATCCTGCAGCAGCTGGACTTCACCTTCGCTGACACTATGGAGATCCGCAGTATTCCTGCTATCCGGACCCTCATCGCTTCCGGTTACGGTATTTCTTTCCTCTTTGAGTCCCATTTAAAGCAGATGGCTCCGGGGGAGGATATCGACTGCTATCGTTTCTCCAAAGAGCCTGTCACCAGTGATTTTGTGGCCATCATGCGAAAAGGCAGCTATATCTCCGAATACGCAGCAGAGTTTATTCAGATCATCAGAGATCTTTACGCGTAACGCTTTTCTGTTTATTTTTACGGCATGCAAAAAGCCGGATGAAGAACCATCTTCATCCGGCTTTTCTTATTTACAGTTTACAGTTTATTCAGATCATTCACCGCAATAAGCTACTGCGCTCTCACTTGCGATACGTCCGAATACTACGATGTCTGCTACAGCGTTTCCACCGATACGGTTTCCGCCGTGAACACCACCGGTAACCTCGCCTGCTGCGAAGAGACCAGGGATAGCTTCGCCGTCTTTGTTCATAACCTCTGCGCTGGTGTTGATCTTCACTCCACCCATGGTGTGGTGGATACCAGGTGCGATCATGATTGCGGTATATGGAGCCTCATCAAGGGAAACAAGACCGTTGTTTCTTCCGAACTCGTCTTCCTTCTCGCCTGCACATACTTTATTCCAGTCTTCTACTGCTGCTGCAAAGTTTGCAACGCCTTCATCGTCAAAGCCTAATGCTTTTCCAAGATCCTCTACAGTATCTGCGGAAACGGTGATTCCGTTTGTCACATATTTCTGATACAGTTTCTCCTCTGCATATTTTGCATCGTATACGATGTATGCGGTGCCGTCGGTCTGCTGAAGCTCAGCCTGGGATACGGCGTCACGGGTAGCAAGGTCGTTGGTGAAACGTTTTCCTTCTTTGTTTACAAGGATCGCACCGTTGGAACGGAGACGCTCGGAAACAAGAAGTCCGCTTGCCTGATATACGGTAGGATGCAGCTGGATCTGCTCAAGGTCTACAGTGTCAGCGCCGAGAGCCTGTGCAAGAACGATACCGTCACCGGTAGCTGCAGGGGTGTTTGTGGTTACAGCGTTTGCAAGGGATGGATCAAAGGAGGAAAGCATATCAAAGTTTGCTCCGAATCCACCTGTAGCAAGGATAACAGCTTTTGCGTTGATGGTATATACAGTGTCATAGGACTCTGCGGTGATACCGGTTACTCTTCCGTCTGCGGAAAGGATCTCGGTAGCTTTGGTCTCAAGCATAACCTGGATGCCAAGGTCATCAAGGATCTGTCTATAGGATTTAACAAGGAACTCACCTACTGCAGAACCGTCTTCAGGCTCATGTAAGTAGTAGTGAACGGTACCGCCGGTAGCTGCGATGAGAGGCAGTGGTGCACCGATGGACTCCAGCCAGTCTACTGCGTCGGAGGAGTTCTCTGCCATGGTGGTTACCAGCTCGATATCGTTGATATCGTGTCCGCCCTTCATGGTGTCGGCAATGTAGTTCTCAACAGTGGAGTCCTCAAGAGCTGCTTTCTTATCAGCATCCTCCTCAGCCTCAGCTGCTGCTTCCTGTTTTTTGGTTCCTGCTGCGTTCATACCGCCGGAAGCCTTGGTGGTGTTTCCGCCGATGTATGGCATTTTCTCTACGATGATAACATTCTTGCCAGCCTGTTTTGCGCTGATGGCTGCGGTCATTCCGGCACCGCCGGCACCTACAATGACGATATCGCAGTCAACAGTCTCTGCTGCTTTGTCTGCGGTAGCGATCTCGGTACGCTCTGCGGATGGAAGTTTTCCAAGGTCACAGCCTGCTGCTTTAAGAGCCTGAGATACTGCGTTTTTGATTGCTCCACTGGATACGGTAGCGCCGGTGAGGGAGTCAACCTTTACAGTCTGTGCATCCAGCATTCTTGCAGGAAGCATCTCTACTGCGAAGGATCCGATGTTTGCGGTCTCCTTGTCGCCGTTTACCTGGATATCAGTGATGGCATTCTCATCTACGGTTACGGAAGCGGTGATGTCGCCGCCAAAGCCTTTTGCGGTGCCCTCCTAGCTCCCCGTGCTGAAGCCGCTGCCGCCATCTTCCTCTGCTGCGCCCCCTTTGGACATCTCGATTGCCTTTCCTGCTGCGCTCCTTGCTGCAGCGGAGGTAAGGCAC
>JAGHUU010000168.1 GCA_018064695.1 Candidatus Blautia equi
ACCCACCCGCCCTTCCACTTCTACGGATCACCGAGGGGCAGCCGCATGGCCTCTCACTACTTTATTCAAGGCCGCATGCGTGCAGCCCGGCCCCGCCACCCGTCCTTCCACGTCCGCGGATTTCCGAGGGGCTAGTCCGTTGGTCGCACACTGTTGCTGCAGATGCGGGGAGTTTGAGGGGCGGTAGCCCCTCTTCTTTTTTTTCTGCCGCCGCAGGCGGCATCTCGAAATGGACTTTCTTCTCTGTCTTTGCTATACTAAAGAAAGAAATAAATATCTTTTGCAAAAGAGAGGATAAATACATGAAAAAGGAATGGTTAAAGAAAATGGCGATCGGATTAGGGATTTGCCTGACCTTAGGTGCAGGCGCAGGGAGCGTATCAGCTGCAGTAGAAGCCGCAGGAACCCAGCAGGAATTTGAAATTCCTGACACAGAAAGCTTTCAGTTTGTTCGCGACATGAAAATCGGCTGGAACCTTGGCAACACCTTTGATGCCTCCGACTGCAGCTGGCTGAAAAACGACCTTGACTACGAGTCCGGCTGGTGCGGTGTAAAAACCACTCCGGAACTTACCGCCTCCATCAAAGAGGCCGGCTTCAACACCATCCGCATGCCTGTTTCATGGCATAACCACCTGAGTGATGAAGCAAATTATACCGTAAACGAAGCATGGATGAACCGTGTGCAGGAGGTAGTGGACTACTGCATGGATCAGGACCTCTACGTGATTCTGAACATCCATCATGACAACAGCAAAGACTACATGTACCCGGATCAGGCCCACATGGAGCAGTCCATGAAATACGTAACATCCATCTGGACCCAGGTGGCAGAGCGCTTTGCGGACTATGACGAAAAACTCCTCTTTGAGAGTCTGAACGAGCCTCGCCTTGTCGGCCACACCAACGAATGGTGGATCAACCCATCCAATCCGGACTGCAAAGAATCCATCCTCTGCATCAACGAACTGAACCAGGCCTTCGTAGACCTTGTAAGAGCATCCGGCGGAAACAACGCCTCCCGCTATCTGGTCATCCCAGGCTACGATGCATCCCCTGACGGAGCCACCAACGCAAACTACGTCTTCCCGACCGACATCCCGGAAAACGACCACCGCATCATCCAGTCCATCCACGCATACACTCCATATCCATTCGCACTGGAAATGCCGGGCGTAGATTCCTGGAAGAGCTCCAACCTGAAAGACTATAAAGACATGACCACCTTCATGGACAAGATCTACAAAACCTTCGTGGCAAACGAGATCCCTGTCATCATCGATGAATTCGGTGCCATGGAGAAAAACGGAAACCTGGAAGCCCGCGTAGACTTTGCCGGAACCTACATCTCCGAAGCCAAACAGCGCGGCATCACCTGCGTATGGTGGGACAACAACGTAAGCAGCGGAAACGGCGAACGCTTCGGCCTAATCGACCGCAAAACCCTCACCTGGGAATTCCCGGAGATCGTGGATGCCATGATGGAAGCAGCTGAATAACAGATTGCAGCCTGAACAAAGCCATCGAATAGGGTAAACACTAATAATACTGAGACACTGGGGCAGAATGAAACTGCTCCAGTGTTTTTTATATACACAGTCATTTGCGGCCTGTCTGTGAATCTTGACAATATGTTGAATGCAACATATAATGCGGATGGAGGATGGCAATACAAGCAGACTATGAGAGGAGAAATCCAAAATGAGCAGCTATGTAGATTTTAAAAAGAAATCTTCAGAAAATCAGGAAGTAAAAGCAGCATACGATGAGCTGCAACCCGAATATGACCTTATTCAGGCTATGATCGATGCGAGAAAGAGTATGAATATGACCCAGAAGGATCTCTCGGAAAAAACAGGAATTACACAGGCAGATATCAGTCGCATAGAAAATGGAACCCGAAACCCCAGCCTGCAGATGCTAAAAAGACTTGCAGCAGGTATGGGAATGCAGTTGAAACTTGAATTCATACCAGTCCAAAGAAGATAAATGTCAAAGAATCCCATTTAGTAAGAGAGAGTGTTTCTGAACTGTGACAGATAGTTCATGGAGCAACCTGAAAAAGAAAACCTCTAGCCAGAAAAAGGTCGGTTGTGTTATATTGAATTAGAGATCAGTTGTGTGGTTTGGTTTTACCAACTGTTTATAGTCTTTACGAAAGGGGAGAGTTGATATGGGACAGTATCTGAATCCCGGAAATGATGGATTTGCATCCATGATAAAAGGGAAATATGTGGATAAGACCGGATTGATCCACTATATAAATAAGACGCTTGGAACAACAGAGAAGCTGACCTGCGTAAGCAGACCAAGACGTTTCGGTAAATCATACGCGACTAAGATGCTGTGTGCATATTATGACATCAGCTGCGATTCCCGAAAGCTGTTTGAAGGAATGGCAATCTCCGAATGTGAGGATTTTGAAAAACATCTGAATCGCTATCATGTGATTTACCTGGATATGACTTCTTTTATAAAAGAACGTTCCCGTCAGTCTGAGGATATGATCGATCGTATGCAGGAGGCTGTGATCAGGGAACTTCGGGATGCCTTTCCGGAAGTGGAAGTAAAGCAGGATCTGCCGGATGCACTTGCTGTAATTGCAGAGAAGACCGGCAATAAATTTGTCTTTATCATTGACGAGTGGGACATGGTTTTCCGTGAAATGACGGATAAAGAACTTCAGGATAAATATATCCTTTTACTTCGCAGATTATTTAAGAACAGTGGATATACAGATAAAATGATCGAGGCAGCCTATATAACCGGAATACTGCCAATCAAGAAATATGGTACACAGTCAGCTATGACAGATTTTCTGGAGTACACCATGCTGCGTCCGGGTCCACTGAAGGAGTATGTAGGTTTTACAGAACAGGAAACCAGAGATCTTTTTGCTGCTTCTCCTTTGGAATTTGAAGAGGCCAAAGCATGGTATGACGGTTATCTGTTTGGCACAGATACACATATTTACAGCCCCAAATCCGTGATTGATGCACTTCGATTTGAGGAATTCGGTAATTACTGGACTCAGTCTGAAACATATGAGTCATTAAAATTATATATCGATATGAATTTTGATGGATTAAAAGAAGCCATTATGGATCTTCTTGCTAACCAGCCATATACGATCAATCCAATCACTTTTCAGAATGATATGACTACGATCTGCAATAAAGATGATGTGCTGACACTGCTTGTTCATCTGGGGTATCTTTCTTACAATTCCAGAAACAGAATGGTCACCATCCCAAATGAGGAAGTGCGAAGCGAGTTTATTACTGCTGTAGAGAACGGAAATAAAAGAGAACTGATCCAGCTGATCAAAGCAACTAGAGTGTGAAATAGAAAGACTATAAAAATAAATGCTGTTCCGGGACTGTTTGGGTCCTGGGGCAGCATTGTTGGTTGGATAAGAAATGGAGGGAAAATATGGTTACAGTGGATCTGATTACCGGGTTTCTTGGGGCGGGGAAGACGACGTTTATTCATAAATATCTGCATTATCTGAAGAATAAGGGGCTGAAGGTCCGGATTATTGAGAATGAGTTTGGGGAGCTGAGTGTGGATTCGCAGTTTTTGAAGGATGAGGACTGCGAGGTGGAGGACCTTGCGGGGCTTTGTATGTGCTGTGTGGGGAAGGA
>JAGHUU010000151.1 GCA_018064695.1 Candidatus Blautia equi
TCTGAAGCTGCCCCAGGTTCTCTCAAGGGTTCTTCCGATAGGAATATAAAACAGAAAAACGGCTACTACAAACCAGAATACTTCGGTATCTCTCGGTGAGCTCAGAATCCAGGTAACAAGACGCCAGATCTGTCCTTTTTTAATGATCATTCCCGGGCTCAAAGAAAACATACTGATGAGCGGGGAACCCGTAACTTCCATAAAATATCCGATTACATAGCAGGCCACCATAATGAACGTCAGATTCGGAATACCAAATCTTCCGAATTTTCGTTCCAGCTTATCGATCCATCTCATATTAACATCAATTCTCCTTTATAACTAATTTCCTCATCCTTAGCCAAAAGTTATGAACCATTATAAAAGGGCACCTGTTTTTTGTCAATTCAAAGAGTTTCAAGTTTACAACAATTTACCAATTTGATATACTAAAGCGTGCCTTTTTGGAAACTTGTTTTTTAAATTGCACAAACATGGTCAAAATACTAATATTCGTGCATTATTGTGCACGAAGTTTCATGTGTTTCATTATATTGTAAGGAGTGAATGATTATGAACAGATCCACATTCGGCAATCTCTTCCGGGTCACCACCTGGGGAGAATCCCATGGAAAAGCCCTCGGTGTTGTGGTAGACGGCTGTCCTGCAGGCCTTCCTCTCTGTGAGGAGGATATCCAGAAATGTCTGGACAGACGCAAACCGGGCCAGAGCAAATATACTACCGCCCGTAAAGAAGGCGACCTTGTGGAGATCCTCTCCGGCGTGTTTGAGGGAAAAACCACCGGCACCCCAATCTCCATGATCGTAAAAAACACCGATCAGCATTCCCGCGATTACGGTAATATCGCCTGTTCCTACCGTCCGGGCCATGCGGATTTTACCTTTGATCAGAAATACGGCTTCCGCGATTACCGCGGCGGCGGACGTTCCTCCGGCCGTGAGACCATCGGACGCGTAGCCGCAGGTGCTATTGCAGAGAAAATTCTTGCAGAGCTTGGCATCAGCTTTGTTACATATTCTAAGAGCATCGGCCCTGTAGAGATGCAGACCTTTGATGCGGCTGAGATCACAAACAACGCCTTCTACATGCCGGATGCAGAAGCAGCTGCCAAAGCTGGTGAATACTTAAACCAGTGTATTGAAAAGATGGACAGCGCAGGCGGCGTAGTGGAATGTAAGATCAACGGCGTACCTGCCGGTCTTGGAGATCCTGTATTTGGAAAGCTGGATGCTGTTCTTGCAGAGGCAGTGATGTCCATCGGAGCTGTGAAGGCTGTGGAGATCGGCGATGGCTTTGCCGTATCCCGCTCCAACGGTTCCACCGATAACGATGGCTTCTGCATTGAAGACGGCCAGATCCGCAAAACCACCAATCATGCCGGCGGCATTATGGGCGGCATCAGCGACGGCAGCGAGATCATCCTCCGCGCAGCTATCAAGCCTACCCCTTCCATTGCACAGCCGCAGGAAACCGTTACCAAAGACGGCGAACCGCTCTCTCTTGAGATCCACGGCCGCCACGACCCTGTTGTGGTTCCAAGAGCTGTTGTTGTAGTAGAAGCCATGTGTGCACTCACCATTGTGGATGCCCTCTTCTCCAACATGACCTCCCGCCTGGATCGTGTGATTGATTTTTACAGAAAATAAAGTTTTATGTCATAGGAATTTCTTATGATATAAAAAATCGGGGACAGAAATCTGTCTCCGATTTTTTTATTACGTATTAGAAATATGCTCTCACTGCATCCAGTGTTTCTTCGATTTCTTTATCTGTGTGGGCAGCTGATAAGAACATTGCCTCAAACTGGGAAGGTGCCAGATGAATGCCCTTCTTCAGCATGTATTTGAAATATTCTGCGAAGGCTTTGGTATCAGAGGTTTTGGCAGATGCATAATCCTTAACCTCTTCCTCTGTGAAGAACAAACTTCCTAGGGATGCGATGTGATTCAGCTGGTACTTAATGCCTTTCTCCTCAAGGATCTGCTGCATGCCGCAGTAGAGCT
>JAGHUU010000226.1 GCA_018064695.1 Candidatus Blautia equi
TCCTCGGTAGGCTGTAACTGTAATCCCAGTTCTTTCAGCTTGGCAAGAACCTCTTCGAGGGACTTGCGTCCAAGGTTGCGAACCTTCATCATGTCATCGGAGGTCTTGTTGCAAAGCTCCTCTACGGTGTTGATGCCGGCTCTCTTTAAGCAGTTGTAGGAACGAACAGAGAGCTCAAGCTCATCGATGCTCATCTCTAAAACTTTCTCTTTTTCATTGTCTTCTTTCTCGATCATGACCTCAGCGGTCTTAGCATTCTCGGAAAGATCAATGAACAGACTCAGATGCTCGCTCAGTACTTTAGCTGCAAGGCTAACTGCCTCATCTGGATCTAAGGTTCCATTGGTATATACATCCAGTGTCAGCTTGTCGAAATCGGTCACCTGGCCAACACGGGTGTTCTGCACGATCATGTTGACTCTGTCTACCGGAGTATAGATCGCATCTACTGCAATTACACCGATTGGCATGTCATCGGTTTTGCCTTTGTCTGCACTGATGTAACCACGGCCTTTGGTGATGGTAAGCTCCATTGCAAGTCTGCAGTCTTTACCACCGTTCAGGGTTGCGATAACCTGATCCGGATTCATAATCTCGATATCCTGATCTGCCTGAATATCAGCTGCGGTAACTACGCCTTTGCCCTCAAACTCGATGTATGCGGTCTTAGGCTCGTTGTCTGCGCTGTTATTCTTGATAGCAAGGCTCTTCAGATTCATGATAATCTCGGTTACGTCCTCTTTTACTCCTGGGATGGAGCTGAATTCATGAAGAACGCCGTCGATCTTAACCTGGCTTACTGCAGCTCCTGGAAGGGAGGACAGCATAATTCTTCTCAGAGAATTGCCAAGTGTGGTACCATAGCCTCTCTCGAGTGGCTCCACAACAAATCTTCCAAACTTTCTATCTTCGGATATCTCGGTAATTTCAATTTTAGGTTTATTAAAATCGAACACTTAAGGTTCCCTCCTTCTGGGTTAATCAACGTTTGAGGGTACTGAATCAGTTTCCAATTATTATTTGGAATACAGCTCGACGATAAGCATCTCGTTAACTGGAACGTCGATTGCTTCTCTTCTTGGGAGCTCTTTAACGGTTCCCTTAAGAGCTTCCTGATCTACATCGATCCACTCTGGAACAAGTCTTCCACCGGTAACCTCAAGAACTGCTTTATATCTTGCAGAAGATTTAGCTTTCTCTCTGATCTCGATAACATCGCCAGCTTTTACAAGGTAGGATGGGATGTTAACAAGGTTTCCGTTTACGGTAACGTGCTTGTGATCTACGATCTGACGAGCCTCGTTTCTGGTTCTTGCAAATCCCATACGGAATACTACGTTGTCAAGACGGGACTCAAGCATAACCATCAGGTTCTCACCGGTCTGGCCTGGCATTCTGTCTGCTTTTTTGTAGTAGTTACGGAAAGGTTTCTCAAGAACTCCGTAGATGAATTTTGCTTTCTGTTTTTCTCTAAGCTGAAGACCATACTCAGACATTTTTCTGTTTGCACGTTTCAGCTGACGGGTGGATTTTTTATCAATTCCTAAATAGATTGGATCCAGGGCAAGGGATCTGCATCTTTTAAGGACAGGTGTTCTATTTACTGCCATGTTAAGCTACCTCCTAATTAGACTCTTCTACGTTTTGGTGGACGACATCCGTTGTGTGGAACTGGGGTTACGTCGCGGATGCTGGTAACCTCAAGACCGCATGCCTGAAGTGCACGAATAGCAGCCTCACGACCGGATCCTGGTCCTTTTACCATTACGTCAACAGTCTTTAAGCCATGAATCAGAGCAGCTTTGGTAGCAGTCTCTGCTGCCATCTGTGCTGCATAAGGGGTAGATTTTCTTGAACCTCTAAATCCCAGACCACCGGCACTTGCCCAGCTAAGAGCGTTTCCTTCGTTATCAGTCAGAGTAACAATGGTATTGTTAAAGGAAGACTGAATATGTGCCTGTCCGTGTTCAACGTTTTTCTTTACACGACGCTTTACAGCGGTCGCTTTTCTTGTAGTCTTTGCCATTTTAAAAACTAACCTACGCTTTCCTTAATAATCTAATAGTTGTTATTATTTCTTCTTGTTTGCTACGGTTCTCTTAGGACCTTTACGGGTTCTTGCATTGGTCTTGGTTTTCTGACCACGAACCGGAAGTCCTTTACGATGACGGATACCTCTGTAGCATCCGATCTCCTGCAGTCTCTTGATGTTCAGAGCTACTTCTCTACGAAGATCACCTTCTACGGTCATTGTCTCATCAATGACAGCACTAATTTTCTTTACGTCGTCGTCTGTCAGGTCTCTGACACGAATGTCAGGGTCAACACCTGCTTTTTCAAGAATTACTGTTGCGCTTGGTCTTCCGATACCATAAATGTAGGTAAGACCGATTTCAATTCTTTTCTCTCTTGGTAAGTCTACACCAGCTATACGAGCCATGTACTGTTTCCTCCATTTTCTTTCTGAAAGTCTTACGTCCTGTACACCACTTGTTCTCTCGAACAAGGTGAAATGGGGTGCATCTGTACGCTGCTTTCTCTCTTTTTTGTTCCTAATTGGGGTGCCTCGGTAAAACACCCAGCCGTCGATGGCGGATCGAACGACCTTTCCGATGTGTTGCGGCGCTTAACGCCATGCCTCTCGGTATTAGGCAATACATGAAAAATTTTTTCATAAAAACAGACCGAACAACCTTTCCGGGTGTTCCATCTGCAGCCGCATTTTACACAAACAGACGCTTCTTATAGGGGATAATCAACCCTGGCGCTGTTTGTGCTTTGGATTCTCACAGATAATTCTGATGGATCCTTTTCTCTTGATGACCTTGCATTTCTCGCAGATCGGTTTTACAGATGATCTTACTTTCACTGGGAAATCCTCCTTCCGTAGTCTGATAACCATCCAACTTCAGATGATTATTGATCTTGTATCTGCAGTTTTGAGCGCACAAAAACACAGCGTTTTTCACGCTCGGACTATAGTGTAGCACTCCGCCCCCTAAAAGGCAAGCATTTTTTTATGAAAAAGTATAAAAAAACAAGCGTCTGCGCGCTGTCCAAACGGCACTTGAGCACTTGCTGATCAAGTGTCCGGAGAACATGATTCAGGGGTGAGCAGGCCCCTTTTGCGAAGCAAAACTCCAAATGGGCCTGTGAAATAAAGGTTTACCGGCATTGCCGGTAAACCTTTATAGTGATACGCTCTCCATCTTAATACATAAAGCTGCTTAATTCAAGGATTATTCAAGCTTTCCGTCAAATATTTTTGCGATTGGTGAATCGGCGGAAAGGATGACGGTTTTGTTGTCTCCTACCATGGAATTCTTAAGGGCATCCAGGCTTCTTACGTAGGTGTAGAAGTCGCTGCGGTCTGCATCGGCATAGGCTTCTGCAAGGATTCTCATGTACTCTGCCTCGCCCTCTGCTTTTAAGATCTCAGCTGCTTTCTCTGCCTCGGAGATCTTGATGGCAACTTCCTTATCCGTGGAGTTGCGGATGACCTTTGCCTCGGAGCTTCCTTCTGCGGTGTAGGTAGCGGCAATGTTGTCGCGCTCGGAGATCATACGCTCGTATACAGCCTCCTTGTTGTCATCCGGAAGGTCAAGCTGTTTGGTCTCGAACATCATAAGGGTGATGCCGTACTGGTTCATGCTGTTTCCAACTGCGTTCATGACCATTCTGGAGAGCTCGCCGTCACGGCTTGTGATGACCTCGTCCTGAGTCATGCTGGAGATGGCGTTCTTGGTTGCGTTGTATACTGCGGTATTGATACGGCTCTCACCGCTCTCAATAGAGCAGTTCAGGGTCTGGGCAAATTTCAGAGGATCGTCGATTCTCCATAATACGTAGCTGTCGCTGATCATGGTCTTTTTATCCTTTGTGATGACATCGGATGGAGCAAGGTCGTACAGCAGGGTTTCTTTTGGAAGGATCTGGGTGGTCTCAAGACCAGGGATCTTAAAGTTGATACCAGGCTGGCTTACCACGCGCTCTACCTTACCGAAACGTCTTACCAGTTTGTATTCATTCTGTTCTGTGATCATTAAGCCGCTGAGTGCGCCGAGCAGGACTACTGCTGCTGTGCCAAGGGCTGCTATGGTTGCTTTTTTCATATCTTTCGTCCTCCTCTCCTTAATTTTCAAGTCCGGCTATTGCACCGGCAACTATCTGTTTTTCCTGTTCGCTTTCAAAGTTCTCAATTGGAAGGATCTTTTCAACGCCGGTTCCGTCGTCAACAAGGATCTTGAGGGATGGAAGTACGTCTTCCATGGTCTCGTAGAACATACGCTGTTTGGTGATGGTTGGGTTCTTCATGTACTCCTCATACATTGCGTTGAAGCGGGCTACCTCAGCCTCGGCCTCGTTGATACGAACCTGTTTGGATGCTTCTGCTGCCTGGATGATCTCATCGGCTTCAGCTTCTGCTAACGGCAGCTGCTCGTTGCGGTATTTGTTTGCGTTGTTGAGGGCGGTTTCTTTTCCCTGCTTAGCGGTTTCTACTGCCTTGAAGGCTTTCATGATATCCTGTGTTGGCGGCTCGGAATCCTGAATGGTGATGTTAACTAACTGGATACCGATATCCTGGGATTCAAGCTTGTCCATGATCATGTCTTTGATTTTTGCCTGGATCTCGCCTTTTCCGGTGGTGAGGACATCGTCTACGGTGTAGCTTGCAATTACGGTACGGATGCAGCTCTGGGAGATGTTTTTCAGGATGGCCTCAGGCTGCTGGGAGCTGTAGAGGTATTTTACAGGCTCTGCAATACGGTACTCTACGAAGAAGTCTACGTTGATGAAGTTGTAGTCGGAGGTGATCATGACGCCTTCTTTTTCTACGGTTGCGTAGGTGGCCGGATCGTATCCGATGGTGAAGCCCTGGATGGTGGTGTTTACTTTGTGCACCTGCTGCACTGCAGGAAGTTTAAAGTGAAGACCTGTCTCCGGAACTGCTTTTGGTACACCAAAGGTGGTGACTACTGCCTGCTCCTGCTCCTGGATCTGATAGGTGCAGTCTCCTGCGGTGGCTCCTGCGATCACGCAAAGTGCTACGATTGGAGCTATGCGCTTGGCGATCTTTTTGGTTGGATCGGTGTCTGGTCGTTTGACAAATGACTGGTGGAATTCTCCATCTGGTTTCTGAAAATCCATGATTTTTCCTCCTTTTTGATTTTCATTATTTAAAAGAAAGTCTCGCTCCTGAAATATTCTTTATTATATAAGAAAAGACTTTTACTTGAAAGACATTTTTCAGCCTTCAAGTAAAAGTCTTGCAATCATCTCATAACGCGGACCCCCTACTCAGGAATCGTACTGACGCATTTATGAACCATACTGTAGTGTATGGGAGCTACTCCCTTTTCTTTGTTAATATATTAACACATTTATATGAAAAGTCAAGCACTTTTTTTAAATTTCACTCCGCTATCGCTTCATTTCATATTTGTGGGGGTATGTAACATACCCCACTCCCCCAATCGCATCGTGAGATGCATTTTTACTTTATGCAATGCATATAAACAGCATCCTCAGTATCACCTTTGGTAAGCCATATGGGGGTTGCATGTTCCCATTTTTACTCTGCAATCAATTATAAATTACATCAGCGCACTCCTGAACGAGCTGCTGGCTGCGAGTGATGGCGGGGTCGCTTAGATTTCATCGTGGGTTTTGTATTTTCCTGCTTTTTTAGCGTATTCTATAATCTCGGTCA
>JAGHUU010000014.1 GCA_018064695.1 Candidatus Blautia equi
AGAAAGTGATTCAGGGGTGAGCAGGCCTCTTTTGCGAAGCAAAACTCCAAATAGGCCTGTGAAGTTACTGTTTACTGGCTTGCCAGTGAACAGTAACTAAATATTTTATAAAATCTATTAAGATTGTGAATTTATGAGACAATCTTTTATTTTTGTGTTATATTATAATTTAGCTTACTATAGATCAGTATTTTCATCCATTCGGAGGTCTGCATGAAAAAATATCCTTTTGACAATAAATATTTTCAATGGGGTCTTACGGCATTCTCTGTGGTTGCAGCACTGATGCTTTTATACTATGGCATATTCCATATGAATTCTGTCATTTCCGGAATCCGTTTCTTCTTTTCCATTACGGCACCTATCATTTATGGTTTTGCCATTGCGTATATTCTGAGTTCAGTTGTAACTTTTTTTGAAGAGGATGTAGTATATAAGCTCCTTGCAAAAAAGAACCGCACAGTAGGAAAGCGCGGAAAGAAAGCCATCCGCTGGAGCTGCGTGATCCTTTCCCTGGTATTATTCCTTCTTCTTATCTATGCTCTCATCATGATGATCCTTCCACAGCTCATCAAGAGTATGACCAGCATTATTTACAGCTTCCCTTCCTACGCGGATACAGCTGAGAAGTGGCTGAACTCCAATATTGAGAGAGGCTGGAATCTGGATGCACGTTCTATTGAGATGCTGAACAAATTCTCTCAGGACGTACAGAATTACCTCACCAACAATATCCTCCCAAGACTGCAGGATATGCTGGTAAATATTTCCAGTGGCGTTTACAACTTCCTGACCATCGTAAAGAACTTCCTTATCGGTGCCATTGTCTCCCTGTATCTGATGGCTGATAAGGAGAAATTCATTGCCAAGCTTAAGATGATCATGTATGCGCTGTTTCCGGCTGAGCGCGTAAACAATGTCATTCATTCCATGCGTTTTACCCATCGTGTATTTGGCGGCTTTATAAGCGGCAAGCTTCTCGATTCCGCCATCATCGGTGTACTCTGTTATATCGGCATTACCATTCTTCGCATGCCATATACCATCCTGGTCAGCGTGATCATCGGTGTTACCAACATCATTCCGTTCTTCGGACCTTATCTTGGTGCCATCCCGTGTATCCTCCTGATCCTGCTGGTGGATCCTATGAAGGGATTATATTTCATTATCTTCATCTTCATCCTTCAGCAGTTTGACGGCAATATCCTTGGACCTAAGATCCTTGGAGATTCCACCGGTCTTTCCAGCTTTATGGTCATTGTGGCCATCCTCATTGGTGGAGGACTTTTTGGAATCGGCGGTATGGTAATCGGTGTTCCTATTGCTGCAGTTATTTATGCTACGTTAAACACGGCACTTGCCAAAGCCTTACGGGATAAAGAACTGCCTACGGATGAACATACTTATATGGATATAGATTGCCTTGATCCTGAGACACATGAGGCTCTTGCGCTTGTAAAACAGCCATCCTTCATGGAACAGCACAGGGAAGAGAGAAATACCATCTTCGTGAAGACCCTCAACATCATCATGAAGATCATCACATTTATTGTGGTGAACGTAATCAAGTATTCCCGCATCGCCTTTAACTGGACCAGAAAATTCAGTATGGAAAGCTGGAATCATGTGAGTGACCTTTACCAGCAAAGATCCAAAGAGTTACAGTTCTTTATTGCAAGAAAAAAAGAAGAATTTGCGAAAAAGAAAGAAGAGTGGCAGGAGAAGGACATTGAGCGCAGAGTTGCCAAAGCTGCTGCCAAGGCTGCAAAACAGCAGAATGCTTCTTCAGAGAAAGCTGCAGAACAGTCTGCACCTGCTAAGCCGGAAGAAAAAACAGAAGAGGAAAACTAAATGAAACTTGTCATTCAGAGAGTCAACCATGCGGAAGTAAAAGTAGATGGTGAGATAGTAGGAAAGATTGGAAAAGGATTCCTGGTCCTTGTTGGAATCGGTCATGAGGATACAAAGGAGATCGCCGACCGTTATCTAAAAAAAATGATCGGTCTTCGCATCTTCGAGGATGAGGAGGGCAAAACCAATAAATCCCTGTCAGATGTGAACGGAGAGCTGCTTATGGTATCACAGTTTACATTGTATGCAAACTGCCGCAAGGGAAATCGTCCAAGCTTCATTGAAGCAGGTAATCCTGATATGGCAAATGCCCTTTACGAATATATGCTGGCTGAAGCCCGTAAATCTGTTCCTGTTGTGGAAAAAGGAGTTTTTGGAGCGGATATGAAGGTATCTCTGGAAAACGACGGACCATTTACCGTGATCCTGGATGAGAACCTGTTTGCTTAAAACATCATGAAATATATAAAAAATTCCCCGGATGATATTCATCCGGGGATTCTTAGTTTG
>JAGHUU010000320.1 GCA_018064695.1 Candidatus Blautia equi
GCGGAGAAGCGGGAGATGAACTCCTGTAACTCTTTGATCTTTTCCTCTTTCTTCTTGTTAGCCTCTTTCATCTGTTTGATGAGGAGCTGACTGGACTCGTACCAGAAATCGTAGTTGCCGGCATAGAGCTGGATCTTGCCGTAGTCGATATCAGCGGTATGGGTACATACTTTATTTAAGAAGTAACGGTCATGGGATACAACGATGACAGTGTTGTTGAAGTTGATCAGAAACTCCTCCAGCCACTCAATAGCAGGGAGGTCCAGGTGGTTGGTAGGCTCATCGAGAAGAAGGATATCAGGGTTTCCGAAAAGAGCCTGTGCAAGAAGGACTTTGACCTTCTGGCTGCCGGTGAGCTCGCTCATCATAGTGTAGTGGAGCTCGGTCTCAATGCCAAGACCATTTAAAAGGTTTGCTGCGTCGGAATCAGCTTCCCAGCCGTTCAGCTCGGCGAATTCGCCCTCCAGCTCGCTGGCGCGGATACCGTCCTCATCAGAGAAATCCTCTTTTGCGTAGATGGCATCCTTTTCCTTCATGATCTCGTAGAGACGTGGGTTTCCAAGGATAACGGTGTCAAGTACAGGATAGGCATCATATTTAAAGTGGTCCTGCTGCAGGAAGGAAAGACGCTCGCCCGGGGTCATGATGACATCGCCGTTGGTTGGCTCAAGCTGACCGGAAAGGATCTTAAGGAAGGTGGATTTTCCGGCACCGTTGGCACCGATGAGACCGTAGCAGTTTCCTTCGGTAAATTTAATGTTAACATCCTCAAATAATGCTTTTTTTCCGACTCTCAGTGTAATGTTGTTTGCTGAAATCATAAAATACCTCGTTTACTTGAAAGATAGTGAATAGTTGGCATAAATGGCTGAAAACAAGCCGTTTTTCATTGTACCTGAAACTGAAAAATTTGCAAGGGATTTTTTAAGGAATGTGAAAAATAGTAAGTCAGTGATTCAGGCGTTCCGGAAAAGTACTGATATTGATAAAAAAAATGACTGTTTTTTCATTCGCGATTTATTGAAAACCAAATGTGATATTGCTATAATTTAGCCGTGTATCACGGGAATAGTTTAAAAGAATAAAGAATATTGACTGAAGAACGCAGTGAAAACTGGCGTCGGTCATGAACCAGAGACAGAAAAAAGTAGAAAACATAATTATTACTTATAAGAAGGGCAGAAAAATGTTTATTACGAGAGAATGTGACTATGCAGTAAGAGTGGTTCGTGCACTGAAAAACGGAAAAAAGCTCAGCGTGACGGAGATCTGTGAGAGAGAAGAGATCACCGCACCCTTTGCGTATAAAATATTGAAGAAACTTCAGAAGGCCGGCATTGTGACCGGATTCCGCGGGGCCAAGGGCGGCTATACTCTGAAAAAACCTCTGAAGGAGCTGGATCTTCTTACGATCTATATGGCCATCGATACCGATCTTTTCCTCAATGACTGTCTGGAGCCTGGCTACAGCTGCAGCCGGAATGAGGGAGATGAGATGTGCAATATCCACCACGAGCTTGGGGAAGTCCAGGCGGAACTGTACAGACTTTTAAAAAGAAAGAATCTGGCGGAACTGTTTTACACGGAATAAAACAGCAGAATACCGCAAAACTTTGTCGGTTTTCTGTCAATGTACAGGAATAGATACAAAAAGAATGGATTATTCTTGCACATGAGAAAGAATCTATGATATAATTTCATGTGATATTTAGGCGCTATTTTTGCGCCTAGAGATAAATTTTTCTTAAATTTTTAAGGAGGAAACGAAAATTATGGCAAGAAAGATGAAAACCATGGATGGTAATCATGCTGCTGCTCATGCTTCCTATGCATACTCTGACGTAGCTGCTATTTACCCAATTACCCCTTCATCTGTTATGGCTGAGGCTACTGATGAGTGGGCTACCCAGGGAAGAAAGAACATCTTTGGTCAGGAAGTTCAGGTTACTGAGATGCAGTCTGAGGCTGGTGCTGCCGGTGCAGTTCACGGTTCTCTTGCAGCTGGTGCATTAACCACTACCTATACCGCTTCTCAGGGTCTTCTTCTTATGATCCCTAACCTTTACAAAATCGCAGGTGAGCAGCTTCCAGGCGTTATTAACGTATCTGCTCGTGCACTCGCTTCTCACGCACTTTCCATCTTCGGAGATCACTCCGACGTTATGGCATGTCGTCAGACCGGATGCGCTATGCTCTGCGAGTCTTCCGTACAGGAAGTAATGGACCTTACCCCAGTTGCACATCTGGCAGCTATCAAAGGTAAAGTTCCATTCATTAACTTCTTTGATGGTTTCCGTACTTCTCATGAGATCCAGAAGATCGAGACATGGGATTACGAGGATCTCAAAGATATGGCTGACATGGAAGCTATCCAGGCATTCCGTGACAACGCTCTGAATCCAAACCATCCATGCCAGAGAGGATCTGCTCAGAACCCAGATATCTTCTTCCAGGCACGTGAGGCTTGCAACTCTTACTATGACGCTCTTCCGGAAGTTGTTCAGATGTACATGGACAAAGTAAACGAGAAGATCGGTACCGATTACAAACTGTTCAACTACTACGGTGCAGCTGATGCTGAGCACGTACTCGTAGCTATGGGTTCCGTAAATGATACCATCGAGGAGACCATCGACTACCTTATGGCTCAGGGCAAGAAAGTCGGCGTTGTTAAAGTTCGTCTGTTCAGACCATTCAGCGCTTCCGCACTTGTTGCAGCATTCCCAGCTACCACCAAACAGATCACCGTTATGGACAGAACCAAAGAGCCAGGTGCTCTTGGCGAGCCACTTTACCTTGACGTTGTTGCAGCTCTTAAGGGAACTCAGTTCAATGACACCCCAATCTTCAGCTGCCGTTACGGTCTTGGTTCCAAAGATACCACTCCAGCTCAGATCGTAGCTATCTACGAGAACACTGAGAAGGCTATGTTCACCGTAGGTATCGTTGATGATGTTACCAATCTTTCCCTTGAAGTTGGTGCTCCAATCGTTACCACTCCAGAAGGAACTACCAACTGTAAGTTCTGGGGTCTTGGTGCTGATGGTACCGTAGGTGCTAACAAGAACTCCATCAAGATCATCGGTGACAACACTGACATGTACGCTCAGGCTTACTTCGATTATGACTCCAAGAAGTCCGGCGGTGTTACCATGTCTCACCTTCGTTTTGGTAAGAAACCTATCAAGTCTACCTACCTTATTAAGAAAGCAGACTTCGTAGCTTGCCACAACCCATCCTACATCAACAAATACAACATGGTTCAGGAACTTGTTGACGGTGGTACCTTCCTTCTTAACTGCGCATGGGATATGGCAGCTCTTGAGGAGAACCTTCCAGGACAGGTTAAAGCATTCATCGCTAACCATGGTATTAAATTCTACACCATCGATGGTGTTAAGATCGGTATCGAGACCGGCATGGGACCAACCCGTATCAACACCATTCTTCAGTCCGCATTCTTCAAACTTACCGGAATCATCCCAGAGGAGCAGGCTATCGACCTTATGAAGGCTGCAGCTAAAGCTACTTACGGACGTAAAGGTGATGACGTTGTTGCTAAGAACTGGGCAGCTATCGACGCTGGTGCTAAACAGGTAGTAGCAATCGACGTTCCGGAAAGCTGGAAGACCGCTGAGGACGAAGGACTTTCCGTAATCAAAGCTGAGAAAGGCCGCAAAGATGTTGTTGACTTCGTTAACGATATCCAGTCCGCAGTATCCGCTCAGGAAGGTAACAACCTGCCAGTTTCCGCATTCAAAGCTTATGTTGATGGTACAACCCCATCCGGCGCAGCTGCATACGAGAAACGTGGTATCGCTGTAAACGTACCTGTATGGAATTCCGAGAACTGTATCCAGTGTAACCGTTGTGCATATGTTTGTCCTCATGCAGCTATCCGTCCAATCGCTCTTACCGAGGAAGAGGCAGCAGCTGCTCCAGCAGATATGCCAATGATGCCAATGACTGGTATGGCTCAGTATAAATTTGCTATCGTTACTTCCGCTCTTGACTGTACCGGATGTGGTTCCTGTGCTAACGTATGCCCAGGAAAGAAAGGTGCTCAGGCACTCTCCATGCAGCCACTTGCTGAGAACGTTGGCGAGCAGAAATTCTTTGATTACGCTGTAGAGCTTCCAATCAAAGAAGACGTTGTTGCTAAATATAAAGAGAACACCGTTAAAGGTTCCCAGTTCAAACAGCCACTCCTTGAGTTCTCCGGAGCATGTGCTGGTTGTGGTGAGACCCCATACGCTAAACTTGTTAC
>JAGHUU010000160.1 GCA_018064695.1 Candidatus Blautia equi
GCACCGTTATTCACAAGACCGCGGATAAAGGACTGATCCAGTTTCACGATATCCACATTGATGTTGTGGAGTGTCCAGAAGGATGAAGTTCCTGTTCCAAAGTCGTCCAGGGCGATCTTGATGCCGTACTGCTTCAGCATATCGAAGGAGGTTTTTACCATAATAGGATCCGCCACCAGAATACTCTCTGTCAGCTCCACCACCACGTTGGAAGCATCTACTCCGTACTCCTTAGCCATATCGATGATGGCCGGGATGAATTTCGGATCCTCCAGCTCCAGATAGGAAACATTAAAGCTTACATAGAACGGATGATATTTCTTCTGCCAGATTGCCATCTGTTTCAGGGCCTCTCTGACTACAAAATAACCGATATCAATAATTCCGCCGTTTCTTTCCAGAATAGGGATAAACTCGCCGGGACCGCAGTTGCCGATCTCCTCCACATCCGGCTTCCAGCGAAGCAGGGATTCGCATCCCTCAATGCGTGTGCCTGTGGAATCAAAGATAGGTTGGAATACCAGATAAAAGTTTCTGAAATCGTCTTTGATACAGCGGATCAGCTCCTCGGAGATCAGGTTTCGTCTGTTCTGCTTTTTCTCGATCTCAGCTGAAAAGATGGCCACATGTGTGGAGCTGTTTTCTTTTGCGTAATTCAGGCAGAGCTCTGCGCGGGCCAGGGCATCTGTAGCACCCTCGGATGCAGTAAAGGTGGTAACTCCGGCGGACACGGAGAAGTTGATCATCCCCGCCTCATTCTCGGAATTGGTGCAGCGCATCAGGGCTCTGCGGAAAATAGCCACCATATCCTGAGGGCTCTCTTTTTTTCCGTATATTACGAACTCATCGCCCTGAAAACGGTATACTACACAGTCGGAAGCTTCCTTTACAAGAATCTGGGAAAGTCTTACCAGAATTTTATTTCCATATAAGATGCCATGCTGGCTGTTGATATTTCTGAAATCGTCGATACCGACCACCATCATGGTTCCGGATGCATCCAGCGGTCTGGACATCAGTTCATAGGAGGTCAGCAGGTGTGTAAGGCTGTCGTACTTGTTCTGATTATCCAGCCAGGTCATGATGCCGGCAAAGACAGCTGGCTGACCTTCGTTATCCACAGTCAGAGAACCACGGCATTCCACCCATACGTACTCCCCGTATCTGTTTCTGGCACGGTACTGACAGTTATGATGTGCAGAAGTACCCCTCATTACAGCCATAATGTCATCCAGATAGATCTGTCTGTCATCCGGGTGGATGTAGCTCAGCCAGAGGCTGGCGGTATCCCTGGTATATTCATCCGCGAGATCAAAGAATTTCACTGCATTCTGGGACCATCGGGTGATATCCTGCTTCATATCCGTAACATATATAAAAATTGTATCTGATGCATTGGCAAAAGCATCAAACAGATAATTTTCAAAAATCTGATTCATGGTGTCTCCCATTTGGCTAAAACAGCACAAATTTAATCATATACATAGCTAATTGTAACACATCGTATAGCTGTATGCAATGAACTGCGTATTTTAGTCGCATTTTCGGCATAATTACAAAAGCTTAATCCACATCGATTTTGTTTCGTTCTGCATTGACCAGTGCTTTGCCGGACCAGCTTCTGCGGCGCCATCTCTCCATGGTCAGAAGACCTCGAAGCACCTCATCCGTAGCAGTTCCCATAAAGACACCTGCCACGCCAATGCCGGCCAGAACACCCATGCCGTATCCAACGGTGGCGCCAAATCCCCACATCATGATAAGACCAACCACCAGTGGGAACACATAATCCCCGGCGGCCTTCAGACTGCTTACAAAAGTCATGTTCAGGCAGCGACCAAACTCGATGGCGATATCTACCAGCATGATGAAGGATCCCATCTTGATGATCTCCGCATTGTTAGTAAAAATATGCAGCGTATAAGGACTCAGCAGCCAGTTGATGGTTGCCAGACCAACCGTGATCGGCAGGGAAACCTTCAGGGTACTGAACACGCGCTTGTATGCGGCATCTTCTTTTCCCGCACCCACCAGATGGCCGGTGATGATCTGGGTTGCCATGGCAGCGGAGTTGGAAAATACCATGGAAAGAGAAACCAGAGAAGCGCTGTAGACCTTTGCATTTACCGCATTCTCTCCCATGCCATTGATGAAGGAGAGCAGCACGATCTGATACAGGTTGTAGGACATATTTTCGCCTGCCGCAGGAAGACCGATCTTGATCATCTCCAGCAGCATCCTTCCAGGGAACGGACGAATGTATTTCAACGCAATTCTGCCTATATTATTGCGGTAGAAGAATGCGATGGATGCGATAACTGCAACGGTACGTGCCAGCGCGGTGGAAATAGCAGCGCCGCCTACGCCCAGCTTCAGGTAACTCAGCGGTCCGTAAAGGAAGGTGTAGTTTCCAACGATATTGATAAAGTTAATAGCCACAGAAATGTACATACCGATCTTGGCATGGCCATTACATCTTAAAATAGCAAGCATTACATTGTAGATGGCCTGCAGGAACAGGGTTCCGCCTACGATGTTGATATAAACAGCAGCCTCCGCACGCATATTCACAGGAACGTTGATGAGCTCCATGATGAAATACTTGGCAGATACAAAAATGCTGCAGAAGATGATGCCGGACACCAGGTTTACAATTACAGCCAGAGAATAGATCATATTCATCTTCTTGTACTGTTTGGCGCCCAGATACTGTGCAACCACAATGGATGTGGAGTTTGCAATGATATTAAACATCAGGATCAGGAAGAACATGACCTGATTGGCATTGCCTACTGCACCTACGCCGGTCTCTGAATAATGGCTGAGCATCAGGGTGTCCACGTTGTTGACCAGGATGTTGAGGAGCAGTTCTCCGAACATTGGTCCCGCCAGAACCATCAGCGGCGTCATTTCATTAATTTCTCTTTTTTCTTTCCCCTTCATTTCTTTCATCTCCGAAATCACAAATTTTGCATATAGAAAAAGCTGATAAAACGCCCATAACAATGAGATACTATACATCGAAACCGGTTTCATGAAAACTCAGATTTTGTTCTGATTTCACCACATTTCTTACATTTTATCCGGGTTTTCTCCGCAGTTTCTGACACAGCAGATGCATGAACTGTTTTTTCTAAAAAGAAATAAATTTTTCCCATGACAAATACCACCAGATATGGTAAGATACTTAAGTCGTGTGCGCTAGATTTAGTAATTCACGCGTCAAATGAAAAACAAACGAATCATCTTTCTTTCAGCTTAAGATGATCTTCACTGAGGATAAAAAATGACTTTTCATATAAATCTTTTCAAAACCCGCAGATACAAGCTCTGTCTGCTGCTGTTCCTGCTCTGTTTTCTGGCGGACAGCCTGCTGCTTGCTTATACCTCCACCTTTGCATGGCTTCCTTTCATCCCTTTCATTGTCTTCTACCGCACCATGGAGAAGGATGAAAACATGGAAAACCTGATCCGCACCGCTTCCAGATACATGTACCGTTTTTCCCTGGTACTCACCTGTGTTATGGCGGTTCTGATTCTGTAGTTGAATATTGAAACATTTAAAAACCGGAAGGCTATACACCTTCCGGTTTTCTTATTATCCACATGTAATGATTGCTTAATTGCCAAGAATCTGTGCCAGGAGCTGCATCAGAGTCTGTTTGTAGCGGTCCACATATGCGCCAACCACTGTCTGGTCCAGAATGTTTCCTTCTCTGTCGATGAAGAAGGTGGTCGGAACTGCTGTGATCATAGGACGAATAGCGGAGAAGCTGCCCTGAGTATAATAGAGCACATTTTTGCGGTTGATACCGGCTGTGTCCACGATGGTGTTAGCCAGCTCCACCTCCGGTCCCTCGGCAGGGGACGGTACGTCTGAACACCAGTAAAGGATCTGCACATTTTCCGGCAGTTCCTTTTCCCAGGCTGCCAGATCAGGCATCTCATTAATACATGGGTTGCAGTAGGTAGCCCAGACATTCAGAATCGTCACATCTTTTTCTCCCAGAATACTGTCTGTTACCTGCTCGCCGTCCATATTTACGGTGTCAAAGGTGAGCTTGCTCTCCTCCGGAACTACGGTGAAGTAGCTGATGGAATTCAGGAACTCATCGTAGTAAGGCTTGCAGGCCAGGATCTTCTCCACCTGCTCCTCCTCCAGGTCCTCCAGCTTCAGGTTGTCAAAGCAGTCGATATAGAAGTACACATAGTTCTCAAACTCATCTTTTCTGTAGCTGTACTCCGGATTCTGTTCACGATAGGTGTCCTCCATGGTTTTGTCACCATTTTCAAAAAGGGCCTTCGGTACTACCAGAATGGCACCAAAGAAAGCCTTATCAAAGACAATATTCAGCTCTCCGATGGCATTTAATCTGGAAACCGGGGTTCTGTAGAGGGCCAGGCCCATCTCATCCATCTCCGGAGTTATTTCAAAGTGAATGCCAAGGGCTGCATCGTCCCTGACCACGGTCTCTGTCAGTTTTGGTTTCTCATTTTGATCTGTCTCAGCTGCTGCCTCTTCCCCGGCAGTTTCCTCCACAGCTACATCCGCTGTGCCTGCCTCCTCTGCAAATGGGAAAGCGGTAAAAAGCATGGCACTGGCCAGACCTATTGCTAATGCACGGTAAAATTTCTTTAATCTCATTCAGATTCCTCCTCATAACTTATACTCTCTTACTATAACATAAATCAGGCAAAAGTAAACCGCAAGAAATATACAGGAAAAATATCGTATGCATCGGAAAAATATCAATTTACGTTGACATTTTTCCGGCAAAATGAAATAATATCAGTAGAAAGAAGGTGAGAATTCATGACAAAGATATCATGCGCAGACGCTGCCAGAAACTGGGGCATGTCCGCCAGAAACATATGCACTCTCTGTGCCGGCGGAAAGATCCCCGGTGCTGAAAAAATAGACGGCAAATGGACTCTGCCTGCAGATGCCCGCCGCCCGGAGGACAACCGCGTAAAAAGCGGCCGCTATACCAAATCCCGTGACCGCCAGGCACTTCCGCTTCCTATTGGCGTATCCGATTTCCGCAAAGCCCAGGAAGAGTACTACTATGTAGATAAGACCCTCTTTATCAAAGAATTTCTCGACCGCAAGCCGCACGTCTCCCTGTTCACACGTCCAAGACGTTTTGGAAAGACCCTGAACATGGATATGGTCCGTGTTTTCTTTGAAAAAACAGACTCCGACACCAGCATCTATTTCCGCGACAAAAAAATATGGAAATGCGGCAAACGCTACACCCGCTATCAGGGCCAGTATCCTGTTATTTTTCTCTCTTTTAAAGACGTAAAATACGACACCTGGGATGAAACCTATCAGAAGATCCAGGACCTGATCCAGACCGAATTCTCCCGCCACAGCGAGCTTAGAACCAGCGATGCCCTGGCGGATTACGAAAAAGAATACATAGGCAGGATCGTCACAAACAAAGCCGACTATGTGGATGTCTCCTCCGCTCTTCTTCATCTATCCCGCATGCTTGCGGAGCACCACGGCAAAAACGCTATTATTATCGTGGATGAATATGACACCCCTATTCAGGAGGGCTTTGCCAGAGACTATTACGATTCCATTGTAAGCTTCATGCGAAACTTCTTCTCCTCCGGACTTAAGGACAACCCATACCTGGAGTACGGTTTCCTCACCGGTATTCTCCGCATTGCGCAGGAGAGCATTTTCAGCGGTCTCAACAACCTGGACATCAACACTGTTCTGGACCCGGAATACAGCCAGTACTTTGGCTTCACCAGGGAGGAGGTTCTGGAGCTTTTATCCGCATACCGCGCGGAGGATAAATATCAGGAGCTTACGGAGTGGTATGACGGCTATCGTTTTGGAGACACGGATATCTTCAATCCATGGTCGGTTATCAGCTATATTTCCAAAGGCTGCACACCTCGCGCTTACTGGATCAACACCGGGCGAAATGAGATTCTGGATGAGATCATTAAAAACGCTTCTTCTGAGACTATGGAAAAGCTGTCCCGCATTTTACAGGGGGAATCCATTGTGACCCATCTGCATATGGATACCATCTATCCATCCCTGCGGGCCAATCCGTCTTATATCTACAGTTTTCTGCTGGTGGCAGGCTATCTGAAGCTTCACAGCTCGCCTGTTCCATCCAACGATTCCTATATAGGAGAAGTCTCCATTCCAAATAAGGAGATCCGCTCCGTTTACAAGGCAGAGATTCTGAACCACCTCTACAAAACCGGTGCCGTTTCCGAATCCTCCGCTGAAAAGATCACAGAAGCACTGTATCTTCATAGAGCTGACCGTTTAAAAAATGCTTTTCAGGAATACCTGCTTAAGACCATCAGCTTCTATGACGCTTCCACCGAGGGCTTCTTCCACGGCTTCCTGGCCGGAGTCCTCTCCCTTATGGATGATGAATACCGCATCTCCTCCAACAGGGAATCCGGCAAAGGCCGCTACGACCTGTGCCTCATCCCCCGCACCCGCCAGCTTCCCGGAATTATTCTGGAATTAAAATATCAATCCGGCCTGAAGCAGAACCAGCTGGAAGCATTGGCAGAGGACGCGTTATCCCAGATCAACGAAAAGCAGTACGCTACCGACCTTACAAACGCCGGGGTGGATACTATTATTAAATACGGCATTGCATTCTCCGGTAAGGATGTGCATGTGGTGAGTATGTAAGTAAAAAAAGAATTCATGACAGAAACACAGGAGGTTTATCATGGATGCTGATAAAAAAATGAAGGAGATCCGGAAGATTTCCGAAAATGCAAGTGAATGGTATGATGCGCATCTAAAAGAAACTCTTGATAAAAAGCTTGATGATATCGAGGCTATATTCAAAGAGCTGGCAGCCAACTATGCGCCTGCGTATCATCTTGTTCATCAGAATGAATCCTCCAAAGAGATCAAATTATGGCTCATTTCATCCCGCGTAAAGGGCGCAAGCAGCCTTGCTGAGAAGATCATCCGCGGCCAGCAGTTCTACGATCTGGATCTGTCTACTGATGAGACCTCCGAAGCAACAATTCTTGCGAACAACGATGACCTCATTGGTCTCCGCTATCTGGTCTCCCTGTCCTGCGACTGTGCAAGTGTATTTCAAATGATCTGCGACCATTATGATGAGCTGACCGCTAAAAACATCACCTTCAGCAACCTGAAAAGCAATCCGGAGATCATGCACAATGGAAGAGAGATTTATCGCTTAAAGGGTCGATATGAAGACAAATATCCTTTTGAACTGCAGATCAAGAGTAAAATAGACTCTGCCTGGGCGGATGAAGAACACATGCTTTTCTACAAAGAAAGCCGCTATTCCTATATCCAGAAATCCCAGCGTGCCATCATGAATCAAGTTGGCGAACTGTTAGATCAGGCAGATAAGCTCATGTGCCTGATCCGCCACTCCCATGACGAGTATACTCCTGATGAAATCCGGGAAAGTGAGTTCTACCAGAAGCTTGAAAACAGATACGCTCCGGTTCTCCGGGAGGCGATCTCCAACACTATTCTTCTGAAGCAGTACCGCACGGCTTTCTATTACTATTTCAATGTATGGGGCGAAAAGAGCAGAAAGTCATTTTTAAGAAGAATGACTGAGGAGGACCCCCTCACATCTATAAACAGCTTCACGGTAGATGAGGATGTTAAAAAAAGCCTTCTCTGGAAGAACTACGAAGCAATGAAGGAATCCTGCCTGGAGTTTATCCTCGCCGAACACATCTCCGGCGACTGGCTGAGCTCTACGCCTCCACTCAACGAGCCTCTGACATTCCGGCGTTTATGCGCCTATATTGTCAAAATGACAGAATGCT
>JAGHUU010000060.1 GCA_018064695.1 Candidatus Blautia equi
CTGTGCCCTAAGTGCAAATACAGTGATTTTGATTCCCCGGAGGTAAAAGCCTTCGGCGGTATGGCCGGCTGCGACATGCCGGATAAGGTGTGCCCGGTATGCGGCTCACCATTAAATAAAGAGGGCTTTGACATCCCATTTGAGACCTTCCTTGGGTTTAAGGGAGATAAAGAGCCTGATATCGACCTGAACTTCTCCGGTGAATATCAGGCCAATGCCCACAGGTATACAGAGGTCATCTTTGGAAAAGGCCAGACCTTTAAGGCCGGAACCATAGGTACTCTGGCGGAGAAGACTGCGTTTGGTTATGTAAAGAATTATTACGAGGAGCGCGGACAGCATAAGCGCTACTGCGAGATCAACCGTATTGTAGGCGGCTGCACCGGAATCCGGAGAACCACCGGTCAGCATCCGGGCGGTATCATTGTACTTCCGGTGGGGGAGGAGATTGAAAAATTCACCCCTGTACAGCACCCTGCAAACGATGAATTCAGTGATATTATCACCACCCACTTCGACTACCATTCCATCGACGGAAACCTGCTGAAGCTGGATATTCTGGGACACGATGATCCTACCATGATCCGAATGCTGGAGGACCTCACCAATATCCCGGCTCAGAGCGTTCCGCTGGACAGTAAAGAGGTCATGTCCCTCTTTGCAGGAACCGAAGCACTTGGCATAACGCCTAAGGACATTGAGGGCTGTAAGCTGGGATGCCTTGGCGTACCGGAGTTCGGAACCGATTTCGCTATGCAGATGCTTATAGATACCCAGCCTAAGTATTTATCCGACCTGGTTCGAATTGCCGGACTGGCGCACGGAACGGACGTATGGCTTGGCAACGCGCAGACTCTGATCCAGAGCGGAAAATGTACCATTTCCACCGCCATCTGTACCCGAGATGATATTATGATCTATCTCATTGCCCAGGGCGTTGAGCATGGACAGGCCTTCACTATCATGGAGAGCGTGCGTAAGGGAAAAGGCCTCAGGCCTGAATGGGAGGAAATCATGGTGGCCCACGGCGTGCCGGACTGGTATATCTGGTCCTGCAAGAAGATCAAGTACATGTTCCCGAAGGCCCATGCGGCGGCTTATGTTATGATGGCATGGCGTATTGCCTGGTATAAAGTATTCCAGCCGCTGGCATATTATGCTTCTTTCTTCAGTATTCGTGCCACGGCATTCTCCTATGAGACCATGTGTATGGGCAGGGAGAGACTGGATTTCTGTCTGGCGGAGATCCGAAAGAAGGGCGACAGTGCCAGCAAAAAGGAGCAGGATTCCATCCGTGATATGCGAATCGTGCAGGAGATGTATGCAAGGGGCTATGAGTTCCTTCCTATCGATATCTATACTGCTCAGGCCCACCGCTTCCAGATCATCGACGGTAAACTGATGCCGTCCCTGGACAGCATAGACGGACTTGGCGAGAAGGCTGCGGAGGCTATTGTGGAGGCCCGTGAAAACGGCAGATTCCTCTCCAAGGATGACTTCCGTGAGAGGGCAAAGGTCAGCAAGACAGTTGTGGATCTTATGAATGACCTGAAGCTCTTTGGGGATATTCCGGAGTCCAACCAGATGTCCTTGAATGATTTTTTCACGGACTGAAAAAAGTAATAATATAAAAATAGTTTCTGTGTTATATAGTAGAAATTTTGGGGATTGTTTGTAAAATAAACCAAGGGATAAGTGAGACCCACTTGACAAATACAGGGCTAATAGGTTATAAAAGGAAAATCTGCTTTTGTTTTCTTCAACTTTTCCGGAGGGAAAGTACGGGGAAAAACAGGACAGATTTCATCTGAGTAAACTGGTTTTTTATCTAATTAGAAAAGAGGAGACATAGAAATGGGCGGAATTTTTGGCGTAGCTTCTAAATCCAGCTGTGTACTGGATCTGTTCTTTGGTATTGACTACCATTCCCATCTGGGTACCAGACGCGGAGGTATGGCAGTTTATGATAAAGAAAAGGGATTTGACCGCGTGATCCATAACATTGAAAATTCTCCATTCCGTACAAAATTTGACCGTGATGTGGCAGAGCTGAATGGTAATTTTGGTATTGGATGTATCTCTGATACAGAGCCGCAGCCGCTGCTGGT
>JAGHUU010000279.1 GCA_018064695.1 Candidatus Blautia equi
ACACTGCGGATGTCCCTTCCAGATATATGTATACCCCTGACTGGTTTTTTATCGATACCGTTCAGACATCGCCCGAAAGGTAACGTTCACCGGTAAACCAGTGAACTGTAACGGGAACTGTAAATTTTTATCCGGAATCATAGATTCCGCATGGCATTCTCTCTGTTTTTATAGTAAAATAAATAACCGGAGAAAACACCAGCAAAGGAGTTCAGATTATGAATGCAAAAGAAATCGCAGGCGCACTGGTTTTTGACAGCTGCGTAAGTGATCCGGAAGCGAATACAAACAGCTACTATTTCAACGCTGTGAATGCAGAACAGGCTGCAGCCATCATCAACCAGTTCTACCACGATGACGGCTTTGAGTTTGTAGGCTGCTCCATCTGCATCGATGAAAATGCCACAAACAGATGCGTAGATACCGCTTACCTGATCCCTCACATCATGGAGGATGGCGAGGTCATGGAGCTTTTCCCGGTAACCGTAAAGCTGGAGAACAAGCTGATCCGCCTGCTGCAGAAAAAAGCTTCTGAGAACTAACAAAAAAAGAACCCCGGGACTGCTCCCGGGGTTCTTTTTATAATAAGCGTTTCAGCTTCATTTCTGTTTTATTCATATACATGAAAGCATCTGCTCTCTTTACCACATCCAGCAGGCTTTTATCCGCGGCGGGGTCATAGTCGGAGAGGCCTGTGGCAACGGATACCTTATCTACCTGCTGCAGGTCAGATAAGGCCAGCTCATCCATTCTGGCTCTCATTCTGCCAAGATGCTCGTAGCGGTCGGCATAGTCTTCTTCGCCGATCAGGATCACAAATTCATCTCCGCCGGTTCTGAAGATAGAACTATGCGTGAAGATGGTCTCCATCAGCTTACAGCAGTTCTTGATATACACATCTCCCGCATCGTGGCCCAGGCTGTCATTGATGGTCTTAAGATTATTGATATCACACATGACGATGGAGACAGGCTTGTCGCTCTCCGTAAGGTCCATATGCTTCATCTTTTTCATATAGCTGTCGTATGCAACTCTGTTTTTTACGCTTGTGAGGGAGTCCTTCTCCATCAGTTCTGAAAGTCTGGCGTTCATGCTTACCAGTTTGATATTGCTCTGGTATTTTTCCAGCGCAGTACTGATGGTCAGTGCAAACTCAAAATATTTATGATCGCTGAAGGCATTTGCGGAATGCTCCAGTGCCAGGAAGCCTACAAGAGTTGCGCCGATCCTCAGGGCATTGAACACATAGGTTCTTCCGGGTCCCTTGCCATTATATCCAATCAGAAGGTCTTCCCTTTTCAGTGTTCTGTCCGAATGGAGAACGCCGTTCGTTTTGGCTGCAAGAACATCCATGACCGGGCTGAAATTATCTTCGCCGAATATGGTCGGTTCCTTCTCCATATATGCCAGCTTCGCATAAGCAGGATCCACACAGATCTGGAGTGTGTTATCCCAGTCGGTGGACTCCATATAGAAATCAAAGAAGTCCGCCTGGATCCTATCCGGTATTTCGACGTAGTTGCGGCTGGACATGATACACATTTCCATACGGGACTGGCGGGAACGGAAGCTGTCGCCGTCAAATTTCAGACACATGACATCATGTGCCAGTCCTCTTCGAACCTCGGTCTCGTTTTTGCAGTTTTTACAGCCGCAGCTCTCTCCCGGTGCTGCCTTGCAGGGAATTACGATCTTCCTGTTGATCTTTTTATCTTTCATCAGCTCCATGGTCAGTTTGGCACATGCGTTTCCCTGTTCGCGGTAGCGCTGATCTACGCTGGATATAGAGGGAGAGAATACAACGCTCTCGATCAGATTATCGAAGCCTGTAACGATTACATCCTCCGGACACCTGATGCCGAGCCGCTCCAGAGTCATGAGGGCAAACAATGCTGTGATATCATTGGCACACACAAAGGCATCCGGCAGTTTTTCTCCATGCGAGAAATTTTCAGTCAGATATTCCTGCACATGCATTCTTTCCCAGTTGGCATATACCACCTGATCTTCCTTAAGGCTGTACCCATGGGCTTCCAGGGAATCCTGAAGTGCCTGCCTTCGCAGATTGGAGTCTTCGTTATGTGTTGTACCGCCTATAAAGACAGCGTTCTTCACCTGATGCTGTTCGATCAGATGGTCACAGAGACTTTTCATTCCTGCGTAGTTATTGATGGTGACGGTTGAGACCTCATCGGTTTCCACACCCTGCTGGATCACAGGGACATTTGCTTCCCGGCATTTTTTCAGCACAGCTGTGCGGAACTCTTCCGCACTCATGCCGGAGCCGAAAAGGATCACGGCGTCAAACATAGAATAATCCGGGAGCATATATATAGAATTTTCTGCAGGGCGAACAATTTCACCCATACCAACCGTAGCATGGGAAGTAAATACAAATATGTCTGCATCGTCTCCCCAGACGTCCCGCAGGCCCAATAAAAATTTATCCAGATTTTCTCCGTTCCAGCTTTTTGCCAGAAGTCCGATTTTTTTCTTCATTGCTCCTCCGTCTGTATGTCATACTTGCTGTTTCATTTCAATGAGAATTATAGTATACGGAAACCTGAATCCTGTAAAGAACACTTTTCGTTACTGGCTTCAGGGATGAGCAGGCATAATACGCCTGATACAAGTATACTGCTTTTTTGTATGCAATGCTTAAAGAATTTTTCTGATCAGTAAAATCCTGCAAATAAAATGGCCGCAAATACGGTGATGATGCCTGCCACCGCAATGGAAAGGCCGCTCATAGCGCCCTCCACTTCGCCCATCTCCATGGCTTTTGATGTGCCGATGGCGTGAGAGGCGGAACCGATTCCGATTCCTTTTGCCACAGGATCGGTGATGCGGAAAATTTTGCAGACAGGTTCTGCAAGGATATTTCCAAGTACGCCGGTGATTATGATCACAGCAGCTGTGATGGATGGGTATCCGCCCAGCTGTTCGGAAACGCCCATTCCGATGGCGGTTGTGATGGATTTTGGAAGGAAAGTTACATACTCCGCATGCTCAAAGTGGAACAGAACTGCGCAGAGCAGAATTGTGCCCACGCTTGTGAGAATTCCGCTTACGATTCCGGCGATCACCGCCTGTACGTTTTTCTTAAGGATCTCAAACTGCTCGTAGAGCGGGATGGCCAGACAGATGGTGGCAGGGGTAAGCAGGTAACTCAGATATTTTGCGCCGGAATAATAGACATCATAATCAATATGGGTGACCAGCAGCACGCCTATGGACAGGACTATGGAGATCAGCAGCGGATTTAAAAAGGCGTAGCCCAGCTTGCGTTTCAGGAATGCGCCTGCTTCGTAGCAGGCAAGGCTCAGGCACACACCAAAGAATACGGATTGTGTAAAAAAGTCCATCATGACTGTTTCTCCTTTCTTCTTACGATCATCTGGGTGACTCTGCCCGCCACTGCCATGACAAGCACTGTGGAGACCACGATGGTGATGATGTACTGCAGCCAGGAGGCTTTTATTAATCCCCAGGATTCCATAAGGCCTACGCCCGCAGGGATGAACATGACTGGCATGATCTCTATGAGGAATTTTCCGGTCTCTTTTACCGAATCCAATGGAATGATGTGGAACTCCAGTCCAAGGAACAGGATGATAATGCCGTAAATGCTTGCCGGGATGGGCATGGGAATCAGATAGTGCAGGATCTCTCCCAGAAAAGAAATAAATAAGATTAGAAGAAACTGTCTGATATATTTCATAGTAGTTATCGTACCTCCAGGTTACATGTTGTTTTATATAATATCATTGATCTCCGGAATGTGTTTCTCTATGCTGCGCGTTATGTCATGGCTGTTATGCTCCATATGAGCCAGATAAGTGATCATCAGACCCTGTTCCGGCAGGCAATAGCATTTCTGACCCCATTTTCCGTTGATACTGAAGCCGTTTTTGTATTTCCAGATAAAGTAGCCGTATCCGCCCTCCCGGTTTATCTGCTGCACGGAAGTGGCGCGCTGCACATAGGATTCGGATAAAATGCGTTTGCCGTTATAAACGCCTTTATTGAAGAGCATCAGGCCGATCCTGCTCAGATCATGAACCGTCAGCTTCACCTGAGAAGCACCGTAGAAGCAGCCTTCCGGGCAG
>JAGHUU010000139.1 GCA_018064695.1 Candidatus Blautia equi
CTCCGGAGATCATTATCGCTGCAAAAGAGATCTTCTCTGACAGGGTATACTATCTGGCCGTTGAACATTTTGATGAGAGAGTAAAGGACCTTTCCAACGAAGAGCTCACCTATCTTGTGATCGGAGGATTTGATCCTAAGGCCAAAGGGCTCAGCATCATTGGAAACGCAGCTAAAAATGTGGCAGGCGCAGCGGGCGAAACCACCTCTGCACTGAAGGAACGCGGAATAGAGCCGCTCATTATGGCGGACGGCCCTGCCGGTATCCGTGTTGCAAAAAAATATTATGAAGATGAGAATGGTGCACATGATGCGGCCGGAGCAGGAATGATCCCTGAGAGTCTGCTTGAGACCATGAATCCTGCGCTCCGTTTCCTTGCAAAGAAAGTGACCGGCGGCAAAAAAGCGCCGAAGAATGCCGTTCTGAAAGAGCATGCCGCAACCATGATCCCAATCGGCACTGCCATCGCACAGAGCTTTAACTGTACCCTTGCAGGGCAGTTCGGTGATCTGGTAGGAAGCGAGATGGAGATGATGGGCATTCATCTCTGGCTGGCACCGGCTCTGAATATCCACAGAAGCATCCTCTGCGGCCGAAATTTTGAATATTACTCTGAAGACCCACTGTTATCCGGTCTCATGGCCGCAGCCATCACAAAAGGCGTTCAGCGCCACAAAGGCCGCGGAACCACTATCAAGCACTACGCTGCAAATAATGCGGAAACCAACCGTTACTGCAATAACAGTCAGGTCAGTGAGCGCGCCATGCGAGAGATCTACCTCCGCGGCTTTGGAATCTGCGTGAGAGAATCACAGCCACACGCGCTTATGACAAGCTACAATCTCTTAAACGGTACCCATACTTCCGAGCATCGCGGGCTGATTGAAGATGTACTGAGAAGAGAATATGGTTTTGAAGGAATTGTAATGACAGACTGGGTGATCAGCATGATGACCGGTTCCGGTTCCGTCTACAGAAACGCGCTTTCAAACGAGGTAGTCAAAGCCGGCGGTGATCTGTTTATGCCGGGCGGCAAAGGGGATTACGATAAGGTATTGCATGCATTAAATGACGGCAGCCTTGACAGAGAGCAGGCAGAGCTCTGCGCCAGCAGGGTAGTCCGCATGGTTGACCGTCTGACAAAATAATCTGATACAGAACAGGAGGCTTCTATGAATATTGAAGTCAGATATGCCAAAAGAGAAGAGCTGGATCAGGTAAATGAACTGCGAAGAATGGTAAACGATCTGCATGTGAAGGGACGCCCGGAGCATTTCCGCCCGGGATTCGGCGCTGAGCTGCAGGATCACCTGTTTAACCGTTTTGATTCGGAATGTGCCGATGTGGTCGTAGCCCTATGTGATCATGAGATCTCCGGCTTTGCGATGGTGGACTATGTATATAAGCCATTATCCCCATATAATATGGACCGCTATATTTATCATGTGGGTGAGTTTGGTGTAAGCGATAGATACAGAAGAATGGGCGTTGCCTCGGCACTGATCGCATTTATGAAAAATGAAGCTTTTCAGAGGGGCTATTCCCAGATTGAACTTGATGTGTGGGAATTTAATGATGACGCTATAAGCTTCTATTTTAACCAGGGCTTTACCAGGGTCCGCCAGTTTCTGGAGCTGGACTGTATCCCTGAAAACAGTTTCTTTAAAGAGCATTACGCACTCCGAAGTATCCTGCCGGATGATGCAGAACGTGCGGCCTATATTGAGGCAGAATGCTTCCCACCAAGCGAAGCGTGTACTTTATCTATTATGAAAGAACGAGTGGTCGCTGCATCGGATTGCTTTATAGCTGCCGTGGACCGGAGCACTATGCAGATCATTGGATTTATCAATGGGCTCTGTACCAGCGAGGCCAACTTAAAAGATGAACTTTTCACAGACACCGGTCTGCATGATCCAAACGGAGAGAATATTATGATCTGCAGTGTAGCTGTTCTTCCGGAATATCAACGGCAGGGCATAGCAAGAGCTATGATGGCTGAGTTTTTAAGAAGACAGAAGCTTGCAGGGCGAAAAGAAGCTATTCTCACATGTGTGCCCGGAAAGATCTCCATGTATGAGAAATTCGGATTCATCGACAGGGGAGAGTCGGATTCCACCTGGGGCGGAGAGAAGTGGCATGAGATGAGCTGCCGCCTAAACTAAATATAAACAATAAAAAAGGAACATCGGGTTTTTCCCCATGTTCCTTTTTATTAATTAATTATCTGAGAATTAGTTATCTGAATGAGGCGGATCGTTTAACTGGTGATATAAGCGCTTGCTTCTTAAAAGCTCAAGGTCGGCCAGTCTCATGCAGTCATCAAAGTTGAACTCGTTTTCCATAGCGTAGATACCGTAGCATACGCTGACTGCATGTCCGTGAATGGAGTGGTTCTTAGCATCTGCCATGAGGTCGTTCATTCTCTCCTGACATTCCTCGCGGTCCTGTCCCTGACAGAAGATCAGGAACTCGTCACCTCCGGTTCTAAGAACAGAGCAATCCTCGTCGCTGAAGTGCTCCTTCAGAAGATTGGCTGTCATAACCAGGTATCTGTCACCGGCATCGTGGCCGTACTTGTCATTGATCTTTTTCAGGTCATTGCAGTCCACAGCAATGATGGAGATCGGATACTTCTGAGAGTCAGCATTCAGTGCTTTCCATCTGGTAATATAGTTTCGGTTGTATAATCCGGTGAGGTAATCGTGGAAAGCCATGGTCTTCAGCTTTTCCTGTTCCTCTTTTTCAAAGTATGCTTTTACTTTTGCTCTGATTCGTTTTTCCTTGGAATTCAGATACAGAGCGAGGAGAGTGATAAAGATTGCAAGGGCTGCAGCACCAATGAGCAGCAATGCAGATTTTTTCTCCATGAATTTCAGTGATTTTTCAATGGTAAGGATCTTCTCCTTTGCCACTTCGCCGGTCTCGCTGTTGATGATACCAAAATGGAACTGGTAAACACCGCCGTCCAGGTTGGTGTAGACAGCATCGCTGAGCTCTCTGAGCTTCATCACGTTTTTATCTGTATCAAACTCTTCCAGATAATAGAATACAGTAGGATTTTCCGGAATATAAGACGGAATGTGGAGGGCCAGAGAAAGACGTTTGGTATCACTTGGGATCTCCACATAATCTGTATCCTGTACATAAATACTCTCGTCATCTGCCTGAATGTAATCCATGGTCAGAGGGTAGTTCTCATAGCGGTCATTTCTGGAGCTGAGATCCATAGTATACACGCCCTCTGTTCCGCAGAGGTAAAGGATATCCTCCGTAAGGCTCTGGCTGGAGTTAGGGGTACAGTCGTATGGGATTCCGTCGATCTGGCTTAACAGCTCGTAATCGGCTCCGTCTTCCATAAGGGCATTCTCAGTGAATCTGTAGAGTGCTCCGCTGGCGGTAACCCAGGCAGTTCCGTTTTCAGAAAGAACAATGTCAAGAACGTTGGCACCGGGAATGGTGACATTTTTCAGTACAGTTCCCGTGTTATCGAGGCAGATGATACCGTTTCCGGTAACGGCCCACATGGTGTCATTGGTTTTGCTTCGTGCAAACTTCATGATAACGTTGGAGGTAAGGTCCTCATCAACGGTGTGGATCTTCTGCACTGCACCGTCACGAATCTCAAAGAGACCGTAACCGTCGGTACCTGCATAGCAGGTGCCATCCATAAATGCCAGGTCCAGGATACGATAAGGCAGTTCCTCCATATTGGTGAGGGCAGGCTCTACCTGATCATCTGCAAAAGCATAGATACCTTTTTCGGAACCGGCATAGACTTTTCCGTTTTCATCCATGGCTGCGCATCGGAATGCATCGGTTCCAAGGGAAGGGAAGTTCTCCTGAATATACTGAATGACGGTGTCGTCTGTCTTCTGACAGAGGATGCCTTTTTCTTTTGTACAGATCCAGATGTTTCCATCATTGTCCATGAAAATATCACGTACACGGGCGGTTCCGAGATCGGCCAATTCTTTCTTCTTAACAGAAGACATGTCTTTCAGATCAACGATCTCCAGCCCCTGATCGTGACCGATATACAGGTAGTTTTCACGTTCGGAATAAAGAACGGCATTGGTAACGATGTCGCCGATTCCGGCACAGCGGGAAATATCAAAAAATCTACTGTTGGATACCTTAAGAACACCTTTTCTGGAGGAAATAAACCAGTAGTTGCCCTCAAAATCCACCATCATCTGCTCCACAGAGTTGTCCATGGTAAGATTCTGTTTTCGGATGGTATCGCCATCGCAGATGACTACACCGTTATCGGCACAGAGGGTTAAGCTTCCATCCTCACCACAGATGATGTCATTGATACATTCAATTCCCGGAATGGTTCTGATCTCCTGCAGGTGAAGATCAGCATCATATCTGAGGATCTGGTTATCGGCGGTTCCAAGATAAAACTGATTTGAAATCGGACAATATGTCATGGAACGCACACTGATATCTGCGGAAATGTTGCCTGCTTTTACGCAGGTGCTGCCGTCATATACGAACACCTCACCATCACGGGTGACGGCGTAGATCATTCCGTTTGCTGCGGCAAGTTTTCTGACGAATAAGCCCTTGAGTTCCTCAATGTGCAGGCACTCACTCTGCATGCTGTCGTTAACTTTTCCAAGTCCGTTCTGGGTTCCGAAATAGATGCCGTTCTCTGTCTGGATCAGACATTCAATGGATCCGGTAGGTGTTCCTGCCGCAAGAGGAAGATAATACATTTCATCTTTTTCGTATTTAACAAGACCCTTGTCGGAGGTTCCGATCCAGAGGGCGCCGGTGTCATCCGTAAGAAGACACTTTACGTTGGAGAGCTTATCGATTCCATAGATCTGGAAGTTTTTGCCATCATAGCGAGCCAGACCGCCATAACCGCCAAACCACAGGAAGCCATCGGGTGTCTGGGCGATTGCGGTAGGAGAGGAGATCTGCAGACCGTCTTTTGCAGAGAAGCTCTGCTGTGTGTAAGAGTCCATATATAAATGAATGTCCGCAAAAACAGGGGTTCCAATACCAAGCAGACATATCAGAAGAGAAATCCAAATAAAGTGTTTGACTTTTTTCATAAAATTCCTTCTTTCCTTTGCATCACTATTCAGAATTTTAGTATACTAAAATTCAAGAGAAAAATCCAAATAATTTTTTCAACCATTTTCGTAAAATTATAAACATTTTGCCAGTTTGTTGATTTGTCATATTATCAAATTGCTATCACACACGATTTATGTTATATTTTTATAGTATGTTTTTGTAATATAAAACTGCTTCTCTAACGAATGGAGTAACCCTAAATGAACTTCTTAGCCAATTATCAGCTTGAGGTCATGCTCATTCTTGGTTCCTTCTGCGGACTTATGAGCGTGTTCTGCCTCATCATGGATATGCGATCCACCAAAAAGAAGATCTCTCTCATCTGCGTTGAGCTTGGCACCATGGTTCTTCTTTTTGCCGACAGGTATGCCTACATATTCAGAGGAAATGAGACTACTCTTGGATACTGGATGGTCAGGATCACCAATTTTCTGACCTTCATTATATATTATTTTATTCTCGAAGCTTTCAATGTATATATTATAGCACTCATTGGAGATAAGTCTGAGAAAAAAGAATCCCCGTATATTCTCACCTATATTCATTTTATTGCTGCTATTGGTGCTGCGCTTGTTGTACTCTCTCAGTTCCTGGGCTTTTATTACAGCTTTGATGAGCATAACCGTTATCAGCGTGAGCCGGGTTTTATTGTATGCTATCTTTTCCCTCTGCTGATCATTGTCCTGCAGCTGAAAGCAATTATTGAGCTTAAAAATGTTCTCCGAAAGAGTATCTTTTATTCGCTGCTTGCCTTTGTACTTTCTCCGCTTGTGGCATCTGTGCTTCAGATCTTTGCGTATGGTCTGTCGCTGGCTAATATTTTTGTTGCAATTTCCGCCATTGTTCTGTATCTGCTGGCGCTTATCGACCAGAACACAGTACTGGTCGAAGCCAACACGATAGAGATCGCCGCCCTGAAAAAGGCCAATAAAAAGACCAGAGAACAGTTTGAACAGACTGTTCTGGCACTTGCATCCGCCATCGATGCGAAGGACCGCTATACCCATGGTCATTCCAGACGAGTGGCAGAGTATTCCAGAAGAATCGCCATGGAGGCAGGCAAAAGCCAGAAATTCTGTGAGGATATCTATTTTGCCGCACTTTTGCATGATGTTGGAAAGATCGGTGTTCCGGAGCTCATCTTAAACAAAGAGGGCCGTCTGACATTTTCTGAATATGAAGCGATCAAAGAGCATCCTGTTCTTGGCTATCAGATCTTAAATGAGATCAGCAACTCTCCAAGCTTATCCCTTGCCGCCTGCTGTCACCATGAGCGTTATGACGAAAAAGGGTATCCAAACGGTCTGAAGGGTGAGGAGATCCCGGAGCTCGCAAGAATTATCGCAGTTGCAGATGCCTATGACGCCACGACATCCAGCCGAAGCTATCGTCGTCCTCTGGCTCAGCAGAAGGTGCGAGAGGAGCTTGTAAAGGGTCTCCGCACACAGTTTGATCCCCAGTATGCGCTGCTCATGATCCATATGCTGGATAAGGACACCGAATACAGACTGAAAGATGATATCTACCGCTATGAAGGTCTCCGTACCGAGATCATCTGCGAGGATTATAAAGAGGAATTCTCTGAAGGTATCGCCCTTTCTGATTCTCTGACAGAGATCAGTATGAACTACCAGGCAACAAAAGAAGGCGACGACTGCATTCCTTCTATCGTGATCTTCGACTCCCTGGATGAGCGTGTTTATACAGATGAACGCTACAGAAAAGAAATGGATTACACCAGATTCGGTGAGATCTATTGTCTTAAGGATTTCATTCCGGGAACCCTGAGAGAATATAAGGTTAAAGAATATAAGATTAATGAATATAAACGGGAAACACCGGATTCCATCTCTGATAATAAAGTCATTATCAAGGCAATAAAACAGAGGGATCATGTATTCATCAGAATGACCCTTGCCGATGTGATCCGGGAATATACCATCGCTCTTATGGACCGTTCCCATTTTGTATTCATCGCATTTACGGGAAAACACTGTAAGATCAGCAATATCTCCATTCACAGTGAAGAAACACCGGCTCCTGAAGGATATATTAAGAGGATCGCCGATGAGGTCTCCTATATTACAGGACCGGAGGGAGATCTTCCTAATATGGAGATCATGGGCTGGAGAGAACAGCATTCCAAAGGTATTCCGGTTAAAAACGGTATGAAGGTCACATTCCACAATCTGTGTCTTCCGGCCTCCAACCGCTTATGGCATTCACCGATCCTCTCCCTTTTCTATTCAGAGAACGGGCTGGTGAAAGGACCCGGCTTTAAAGAATACTCTGAGATTCGATTTGACGGAGAAAGCTGGGGAGATGAGCCAAATGCCAAAAATGAGATGACCGTCACTTTGAATGAACATTTTGAAAGCTGGGACGAATGGAAACAGGCGAACCGCAAGGGTGTGGACTGCAGCCTTACTATTGAGATCACAGGAAACAAGGTCATTACTGAGGCCGATATTCACAATGTCCATATGAAAAATGTGACGAAATTTAC
>JAGHUU010000167.1 GCA_018064695.1 Candidatus Blautia equi
TTTTCCTGCTCGGCCATGGCCTGCACGTTATTGTTCCATCTGGCAGCTGTATCGGCATCATCCAGCGCCATAATAAGAATGCTTCGAATATTCTCTTTTCCAATCAGGACCTTCTGCTCATCGGAAAGCGCATACGGCTCTACCTTGCCATCCTGATACATTTCCCCGTTATAATGTCCAACAAAAGGCATACCCGGGCGGAACGGTACCATCTGGTGCGGGGAATATAACATAAGTCCCGCGATCTCTTCTATGGAAAGTCGGCTGGCCAGATCCGCTGCTCTCTCATTTGGATCCAGTCTCCAGTCCTCATATGGCAGGAGCTCTTCGCTGCCGGAGAGATTTTTAAATACCAGCCCGTCTTTTTCTTTCAGCTTCAGGTTTCTCATGGCCAGAACAGGGCCGTCTGTTACCTGAACGGTGGAAAATTCAGTTCCTTCATGGATCACATACTTTTTATCACTCATATTCTGTCTCCTTTCCGTGGACATCTTTCTCTGTATCAACTGTTTTTCCTGATATATGATTCTGCTTCTGCAGTTCCTTTGCCCTTCTGTATTCCGAAGGGGATGCCCCGCAGATGGCTTTAAAAGTCTTCATAAAATGCTTGTCATTGCTGTATCCCACAGCGGCACCCACCTCTGCGATCTTCATGTTGGTGTGCTCCAGCAGTTTTCTGGCCTCCCGGATGCGGATATCCTTCAGATAATTCACAAAATTCACACCGGTATAGATCTTAAAGGCGTTGCTGAACATGGAATAGTTCATGGAGATATGGTTGGAGACCATGGCAAGGTCCAGATCCTTCTGATAATTCTCCTGAATGTAGCGCACCGCCTCCCGGAGCTTTTCATTCTTTCTGGAGGATTCGTTGCTGTCTATCAGCACTCTCTGGCATTCCGTCAGCCACTCGATGACACGTTGTCCAAAAACATCCACATTGGTGCAGTCCATAGGTTTTGGGCAGGCAAGCCCGCTGTTTTCCACACTAATCAGCTCATAGTTGATAGAAAGTCTTCGGTCAAGCTCCTCCAGTGCATTAAGGAATCTCAGCGGTGAGATCCGCTTGTGACGTGCCTCAAAGCACAGATTCCGGAAACGCTTTCGTGCAATCTCCATGTTTACTGCAGGAAACTGCTGCAGGAAATGCTCCATCTCATTGACCAGCTCGTCATTTTCGGGATAGATATAATCGTCGAAAACCTCTGAATTAACATTTCGTATAAAGGCCATTCCCCTGGCCTCCAGTGCCTCCCTGTATGCCGTTGAGATCTCTCCCACCGACACATGCTCCCGGCTGATGCCTATGCAGAAGCCCGGCACATGGGCATTTTTCCAGTGTTCAAACTGGGATTCTTCAATAAAATACAGATCCCCCTTCACCTTATCCAGAAAGAATAAAGCTTCCCCAGGGAAACGTTTTTCCGAGACGTTGGTAAGGACCAGTCTGTATGGCTGCTGCTCCAACCTTCTCTCCTCAAAGGCGGAAATAAGGATCTCCCAGGCCTCCTCGTTCTCCTGCTCCCCGCTCTTAAGGAGGGTTCGCACATGCTGGCGGTAGATCTTTCCAACCTCCAGCCTGCTTTTTTTCTCCCTGCAGATCTCCAGGTCCATTCTGGTAAGAACCTCCCTTACTGCTTCCGGGGAGAAAGGTTTTAAAATATAATCTCTGGCACCATATTTCAGGAGTTCCACTGCACTGCGAAAATCCTGTGTTTCGCCAAACACCACTAAGGCAGGATTCCTTCCTGCCTCGGGGCGGCGAAGCTTAGCCGCCTGCTCTGCCAGTTTACAGCCATCCATGTCGGAAAGCGCAAGGGCTGCGAAGATCATATCGATGCTTCTCTCCTTAAGAAGCTGCAGGGCTTCCCCGCCGCTGCTGCATTCCAGGATCTCACCGATAGCGATCCCGCTCTCTTTTATGAGGCGCACCAGGTTTTTCCGCTCCCCGGCGGCGCTCTCCACGATCATAAGTGTATCCATTTTTTCTTTCCCGCTTACAGATGAATCCTCTTGCTGGTTTCCTGTGTGAGATATCCGATCACCAATCCCGTAGCCACGCCGGATACGATCAGCACCGGTGCATAGTAGCTTAAGCTGGTGGTCTCCATAATGCACATATAAATGAGCAGCTGACCGATATTGTGGGTCACACCGCCTGCCACACTGACGCCAAGCAGACTGAAATCCGTCTTCATAAGCATCAGCTTCATAACGATCATACTCAAGGCCGCGCCGGCAATGGAATAGATGATGCTCATCATATTTCCGAACATGAATCCGATCACCAGGATACGGATCAGGGACACGGCTGCTGCCTCCTTAAGGGTATAGCGGTGCAGTACAAACAGGACTGCCAGATTGGCAAGACCAAGCTTTACACCCGGAATGCCCATGAATACCGGCACCAGACTCTCCACGTATCCGAAAATAATGGCCACCGCAGAGACGATGCCAAGAAATGCCAGTTTTTTATTATCTACCTTCATGCGCTCACCTCACCACAGCATCGATGCCGTCATCACCCGGCTCTGCTGTCATATCCTCTCCGCGAATGATGACCTCGTTCGGCAGGCAGACGATCATGCCGCCGCGCTCGCCGAAGGCACCCTGATAAATGCACAGATGATCCGGACAGTTGGCGGAGATCATGCTGATCTGGCCATCCTTGATCTCTGCTATGTTGGTGTCGTTGATCTCAATGCCCTGATCTTCCTCCAGAGAATAGGTGCCAAAGACCTCACCTTTTACAATAATGGTAACGCTCTTATAGCTCTCCGGCTTCTGCATCTGCTGGACTCCCCACCAGACACCGGCGATCAGTAAAATAATGCAGATAAAAAGTACTTCTTTTTTCTTCAAGACATTTACTCCCATCTAACTTTAATTGAATTGATAAGAATATAACATAAAATGAGCACAAAAACAACGAATTTTGGTGAGTTGCAGCAAAAAATGGACACCTGCAAAAAATTTGCAGGTGTCCATAAGAACATACGTTATAACAATTAAACAGTGGAAAGATCCCACTCTTCGTATATCTTCGGTACGTCGTTGATCAGACGCTGGGTGTAGGCAGCCTTTGGATGAAGGATACACTCCTCTGCCGGTCCGTACTCCACAAATTTACCATGCTCCATGATGTATACGGTATCGGATACATAGTAAGCAAGACCGATATCATGGGTGATGAAGATGATGGTCATGTTGATCTCTTCACGGAGCTTCTGGAGCATATCCAGAATGGTGGAACGGGAACATGCATCGATCATGGAGGTAGGCTCATCAGCCAGAAGGATCTTTGGTCTCAGCAGGAAGATACGTGCGATCATAAGTCGCTGTCTCTGTCCGCCGGAGAGCTCGAATGGATATTTGTTGGTCAGTTCTGCAAAGCGAAGGTTTACGAAGCTGCAGGCCTCAGTCATAAGCTCCACTTTCTTCTCCATAGGAAGGTGGCCTTTTCCGGTCATCTTAAGACAGTCCAGAAGAACGGCATCGATCTTATAGAAGGTGTTATAGGAAGCGAATGGATCCTGGAAGATAGCCTGAATGCCTTTCCAGTATTCTTTTCTCTTTTTGCCGGAGGAGATGTCACGAGGCTGTCCCATGAAGTCGATCTCGCCCTCTGTCACGTTGATAAGACCAAGAAGCATTTTGGAAAGAGTGGTCTTTCCTGATCCGGACTCACCTACGATGGATACGAACTCGCCCTCGCGGAAGTTAAAGTCTACATGATCTACTGCAACGGTCTTCTTATCGCCCATACCAAAGACTTTGGTTACGCCGCGTCCGGTCAGACACGGTTTTGCGGTATTAGGATCAAATTTACTCATTTGCATACACCTCCCTGAGCTTTCTCTCTGACATCAGACAGCTATACATACGTCCATTCGGAAGCTCGATGGTCTGAGGATCCATAGCTTTACAGGTAGGTGTTGCATATTTACATCTGTCTGCAAAGCGGCAGCCTTCCGGTGGATGCTTCAGGTTTGGAGGCGTTCCCGGAATAGCGGTCAGTTTGTGATCACGTACACCTTCCTCCGGAACGATGATGGAGCCCATCAGACCTTTGGAGTATGGGTGCAGCGGGTCAAATACCATATCTTTTGCGGATGCTTTTTCTACGATGCGTCCTGCGTACATTACCATGATGTCATCGGTAACATTGTACAGAAGAGGAAGCTCGTGGGTAATGAAGATCATGGATTTGATGTAGCCTTTTTCCATCAGGTCTCTCATCATCTTGATAACCATCTTCTGGGATGTTACATCCAGTGCGGAGGAAGGCTCATCGGCAATGAGTACCTTTGGAGAAAGGATGGTGGAAATAGCGATTACGGTTCTCTGTTTCATACCGCCGGAGAGCTCTACCGCATGCTTCTGCAGTACGTCCTCAGGAAGGCCGAGAATTGCAAAACGCTCTTTTGCCATATCATAAATGTCTTTTTTGCTCATGGATTTGTCATGAGCGTGGATTACGTCCTCGATGAAACGGATGATCTTCTGGGTTGGGTTCAGGGCGTTCATAGCAGCCTGTGGAATATAAGCGATCTCATTTCCAAGGATGTTTTTACGAACATCATCCGGGTTCATACCGGAAATATTTCTTCCATCGACAATAATGTCACCGCTTACATAATGCAGTGGTGCGAAATAATAACCCATCAGGGAAAGTGCCAGGGTGGATTTACCACAGCCGGACTCACCGGCGATACCAAGGGACTTGCCCTCCTCGATGGTAAGGGAGACGCCATCTACAGAATAAACGTCCTCATGAAAACGGGTGATGTACTTCGTTTTCAGATCTTTAACTTCAAGCATAATTTTTCCCATAAGTTATGTCCCTCCTTAATCGCGAAGCTCTGGGTTGAATACCTGGTCGAGACCGGTGTTCATCAGGTTCAGTGAGAATGAGATCAGCGTAATGGTAAGGATAACCGGGAAGTATGCCCACCAGGATCCGTTCAGATGTGCGGAATAAAGCATTGCCCAGTTCATCATAAGACCAAGGGTAGGTGTTACGGTGGTCTTCGGTCCAAGACCTAACAGGGAGAGCTGAGACTCTGCAAGAATACCGGAAGAAACCTGAAGGATGAATGCCATTACTACATAAGATGCGATATATGGCAGAATATCGGTCAGAATAATACGTACCAGACTGTGTCCGGAAAGCTTGGACAGGTTAACGTGGTCACGGTTTCTCAGGGAAATAACCTGGGAACGCACGGAACGGGCTGTCCATGTCCAGGAGGTAAGTCCGATAACTACCGCTACGGTGCTAGGTCCACGCTGATCCTGGCTAAGAGAATAGGAGATCAGGATAAGGAGGATAAAGCTTGGGATAACGGTGAAAAGGTTGGTAACCAGGGAGAGAAGATCATCCACAAGACCGCCCACATAACCGGCCAGAAGACCTACGGTCAGACCGATGAGGGTTGCTACGATACCTGCAATAAGACCGATGCCGATGGAGGTTCTGGTAGCGGATACCAGCTCTTTTAAAACATCACGGCCGAAGTTATCGGTACCAAGCGGAAGGATCTTTGTGTTGGTTACATCAGATACGTTCACGTATGCATTTTTATCGATGGTGGTAACTGTCTCGTTCTCTCCGGATTCCGGATTCTTAGATACCACTTCCATCTTATCTGCAGCCTTCAGGGACTGAATGCTGTTGTTCAGACGTTTGAAGTATTTCTTCTTAGCCTGAGTCATTTTGATTTTCTTATCTGCACTGTAGTTCTCATCCCACAGTTTCAGAAGGGTCTCGGTATCATCCATGGATACGCCTTCTACGTCCACTTCTGCAAGGCCAAACCACTCTACCATGGCTACACGGTCTTCCATGGAAAGCTTGGATGCCACACGCTTGTCATCAGCGTCTGCAAGACGGAACGGAGAAGTTTTTGTGGTGCTTGCATCATACATGGAGAAGTAGATACCAGGTTTGGAGAAGGTCTCCACACCGATACGCTCCAGAGGATCGCCCGGGTTGATGAGCGGATAAATGATCATCATAGCCAGGATAAATACAAAAATGCAAAAGCCTCCAACAAATTTAGGAGAGTGGAAAATCTGTCTTAATGTATTTTTCATACCATGCTCTCCTTTCCTTAATCAAACTGTGCAGCTTTGACACGTGGGTCAATGATTGCATAAATAATATCCAGAAGGAAGTTAGCCAGAAGAACCATGATTGTGATGATGAGGGTGGTTGCGGAGATCAGAGGATAGTCTGCTGCCGTAACCGCCGCATACATGGTACTTCCAAGTCCCGGATAGGAGAAGATGATCTCAGCTACAAGTGCACCACCGATCATAGTACCGATAGACATTGCAAGACCGGTGATCTGTGGAAGCATTGCGTTACGGAACACGTACATAACGATCTTTCTGTCCTTGATACCAAGGAAACGGGAGTATTTTACATAGTCCGCATTTAACTCGTAGATGGACATGGAACGCATACCAACGGCCTGTCCGCCGATGGAGATAAGTACGATAGACCAGAATGGAAGCTGATAGTGGGTGAATACGGAGTAGAAGAATTTCCAGCTCATATTCGGGATCATGCTGGCGTCATAACCGCCGGCAATCGGTGCGATCTTAAGATTGATACCAAAGATAACAAGAAGCACTACTGCCATACCGAAAGCAGGTACGTTGCTGCAGAAAAGAGAGATTGGAAGAAGGATCTTATCAAATCCCTTACGCATATATGCTGCAAGTGCTCCCAGAAGGTTTCCGAGGATCCATCCTACTAAGATGGCAGGAAGCTGAAGTGCTACGGTCCAGCCGATGGCGCTTCCGATAATGTTGCTTACGGATCTTGGATACTGGCTGAAGGAGAGACCGAAGTCGCCTCGAACAGCTTTTTTCACGAACAGAATAAACTGTTCAAACATGGACTTATTGGTACCGAACTCTTCGGCATATCTCTTATAGACTTCCTGTGCTGCGGAAGCGTCTGTCATACCCTGGGTAAGCTTACCGGTGATGGCTGCTACAGGGTCAGCAGGCATTAATCTTGGAAGAAGGAAGTTCAGGATAACGGCAAAAACCAGTGTGATCAGGAACCATACGATCTTCTTCCGGAAGTATTTCATGTAATTTTTCATGATAGCCTCCTTGCTTTCGTCCTTTTATACTAGGAAGAGAGTCCACGTTGGGACTCTCTTCCATCTTAATTTGTTTAGTTAAAACTTTTCAGATTTCTGTATAAGGATTATTCCTCAACAAGCTCCAGTTCGTAAAGAGCTGCGATTCCGTAACCATCGGTACAGTCTGCTGGTGGAATGTTTCTTCCATCATCACCTGCTGGGAAGTTGGTCCATACGGACTCGTTAACTGCGTGGAACAGAGATGGACGATACATCAGAGAGAAGGAAGGAACTTCTGTCAGATAGATCTCGGTAAGCTCGGTGTAGTAAGCTTTCAGCTGCTCAGCGTCAGTAGTTACAGGAATAAGTGCAAGGAGTTCGTCTGCACGCTCGTTGGTGTACTGTCCCCAGTTACCGGACCAGTTGTTCTCAACACCTACGAAGTTGCTGGACATGAACTGATTTACACGGCCCCATGGCATGGATGGACCAGCTGCATCTGGAGACCACATAAAGATGTCATACTCTGTCTGGTTAGGATTGGTGAATACTGTCTGGTAGATGGAGTACTCTGGGTACAGAGTGGAGATATCAAGACCGATGTTCTTTCCGGCATCAGCTACGATCTCCATGGATGCCTGCCAATCGGACCAGCCGTTTGGACATACAGCGTTGAGAACGATGTTCTCGCCGTTGAACTCACGGATTCCATCGCCGTCGGTATCAACTAAGCCTGCTTCGTCAAGAAGAGCGTTAGCGCCGTCGATGTCGTTGCCTGCCCACTGAAGGTCAGCAACTGCTGCCTGATCATACATACCCTGCTCACCAGCGGTTGGGTTCATGATGGAACGTGGAACTGCCTCGAAGGTAGGAGACTGATTGGTCATAGCGTTTGCAATGATTCCCTCGTAGTCAACTGCCATAGCGATTGCTTTACGAAGAGCTGCGTCCTCAGCAAGTACTGGTTTGTTCATGTTGTACCATGCGGTAGGCATTGTAAGACATACGCCGTATGGAGCCTCCTCATAGTAGGTAGAGATTGGAAGATCTCCCTCAAGCCACATGTTCTGGATGTTTCCGATGAACTGCTGGCAAACATCAACTTCGCCTGCTTTCAGAGCGGTCTCACCGGCTGCGTTATCAGCGTAGATA